>JAKJFB010000179.1:409-6263 GCA_022705125.1 Pseudomonadota bacterium | reverse complement strand
CAACGCGCGCCGACCTTCGCCCGTGGCGAGCACCAGCGCGGCACCGCTGAGCAGCAGCAGGGCGCCCGAATACTTTGCCAGCAGGCAGAGCGCCGCCAGCGCGCCGCAGGCGTACCAGTGCGCCCGCTGTCCCTTCATCGCGCGCAACAGGTGATACGAGAATCCGGCCCACAGCGGCAGCTGCAGCGAGTTCATGTTGAAGTTCGGGATCAGGTAGGTGTGGAAGTAGGATCCTTCCAGCAGCACCGTGGCCAGCACCGCCCGCGCCGGATCCAGGAACAGGCGTGCGCAGCGCCAGACGTAGATCAGCGTGACGACGAGCGCGAGCTGCGCCAGCAGATACAGGCTTTCTATCCGGCCGCCGCACAGCCACACGAAGGCCTCTCCCAACCATGGTCCCAGTGGCCCCAGCCCAGCAGCTCCAGCGCATCCAGCGGCAGCATGCGATACACGAGCCAGGGCGCGAGCACCCAGAAAACCAGATGCCAGGCCAGCACGGCGAGCAGCAGTGTCCTGGGGCGAGGCGTGAGGTCCGGCGTTGTTGGCGCGCTCACGCGACCTCAGGCTCCGGGCAGCCAGTTGCGGTCGGTACCGGAGCGCTTGATCCCATCGCCGCGCTCCGCCAGCCTATGGCGATAGTGTCCGATGCAATGGACCTCCCCGCTCGTGATGGAATTGGTCATGTATCAGCTGGTCCCTGCGTTTTCCGTGCCCATGGTGTTCGCGAAGCTGCCCGATTGCGAGGCGCTCAATGCCGAATTGCGGGAGCTGTTCCTGGCGCGCTCCGGCGACGAACGTTACCGCAATCCCGACCCCTTCACCCATCGCAACGCCGCCCTGTTCGAGAGCAACTTCCGCCTGTTCGACTGGCCGCAACCCGTAGTGCAGCGTCTGCGCGAATTCTGCTGGAGCACGCTCTATCGCGCCATCCGCGAACTCAATGGCTACGACCTGGAGACGCTCAAGCGCCTGCACATCGCCTGCGAGGCCTGGTTCCACGTCACGCGCAAGGGCGGCTATTTCGGCCCGCACAACCATCCGTTGCATTCCTGGTCGGGCGTGTATTGCGTCAGCCATGGCGGCGATGACCCGGACAGCGACAGCGGCAAGCTCACCATGATCAACCCGCAGGCGGTGTGCACCATGTACATCGACAAGGCGATTTCGCAGATGAAGCCGCCGTACAGCATGGCCAACCGCATGCTGCGCCTGACGCCCGGCGACCTGGTGCTGTTCCCGTCCTGGGTGTTGCATGAAGTGCTGCCGTTCGAGGGCGACGAGCCGCGCATCACGGTGGCGTTCAATGCGCGCTTCCAGCTTGAGGGCGCGCAGCCGGCGAACGTGCCGATCGGCTAGAGGCTTGTCACGGATGAAACAAAAGTGGGATCGCGACGCGATGGGCGTGCGGGACGTCGGGCCGGAGCGAGGCCCGCGGCCGGAGCTACGGGTCGAGTGAGGCACAAGTACCGCGCGGCCAGGCCGAGCGAGCTGCTCTCGATTTGACCGCGACAGGCCACTACTGAGTCCTTCACCGCGAACTCCCGACCCGCGCGGGATGAAACGGATGTCTGAGCCTCTTCCTGGATTTGGGTGAATAGTTGACGAGGGACTGGGTGTCCTTCGACTCCGGCCTCTTCGCGGCCTACGCTCAGGATGAGCGGCATTTGCGAACCCCGCTCACCCTGAGCGTAGCGCCCCAGGCGCGAAGTCGAAGGGCGCGGGCTGTCAACCAATTACGCGAGTCAATACGACGCCGCGAACGCCCGGATGATCGGCTGCAGCTGGGACTCGTAGGCTTTCCAGACCTGGCTGCGATCCTTGCGGATGCCCTCGCGCATCATCACGCTCGATGCCGTGGACACGGCATCGCTGCGCTTTTCGATCTGCACCATCGACGGTTCGTAGCCCAGCCCGCAGAAGCTGGCGATGCGCGCCGACGCGGTTTCCGGGTTGTCGACCAGATCCTGATAGTTCACGTCGAGGATGCGATCCGGCAGCAGCGCGCGCCAGTGCTCCATCAAGCCGAGATAGAGGTGGTAGTGCGCGACGAACTCGGCCTGGTCATAGGAGTACGGACAGGCGTGACTGAACAGGGTGCGAAGGTTGGACAGGCCGACATCGATCGGATCGCGGTTCAGGTGCACGAAGCGCGCCTGCGGCAGGGCGCGTGCGATGAAGCCGAGGTTGAGGTAGTTCGAGGGCAGCTTGTCGGTCACGTAGGGCTTGCCCTTGGCGCGCCAGGCGATGCCTTGCAGGTAGTGCTCGCCCAACCCACGGTAGTCGATGCGCTCGCGCATCGCGATCACGCGCGGATCGCTCTCGGCTCGGAAGTGCAGTCCGCTGATGCGGCGCAGGCCGGCCCGGATGTCGTAGGTTTCGCCGCCTTGTGCCACCTGGGAATGACCACTGACGATGCGTTCGGCCAGCGTGGTGCCGGAACGATGCTGGCCGATGACGAAGATCGGGATCGGGCCGGCGCCGGTGTAGCCATCGCCCCGCGCCAATTCGTCGGCACCCCACTCGTGCAGCTGCGCAAACAGGGCGGTGGCGCGCTCGGTGCTGTAGTCGAGGGTGGAACGCTTGGCGCGGCAGGCCCGTTCCAATGCGACCCAGGCGCGTTCGTACTGCTTGAGGTCGTGCAGTTCGTTGTGCAGGGCGTAGCCGAGGTTGGCCTCGTCCTCGCCGCCCGGATTGCGCGCCAGTTCGCGCTCGATGCGCTCGATGCGACGCTCGGCCTCGGGCAGGCGCAGGCGCGACAGCAGCCAGTGCGAGCCTGAGTCCCCGGGCACGTACGCGAGGCAGCGCTCGGCATGCGAGGCGGCCGAAGGCAGGTCGCCGTGGAACACATCCTGCGTGGCATGGATCGACAGGGCGGCCGGATGCGAGGGGTCGCGCGCGACCGCGGCACGGGCGAACTCGCGCGCGAGATCCAGCGCACCGACCAGGCTCAGCTGCGAGGCCACGTGCGCCAGCGAATTGGCCGAATCCCACATCGACGGCGGCAGCTGCTGCGCGATCTGCAGGATCAGGCCCGATTCGCTCAGCGCCGCAAGCAGCTTGATCAGCTGCAGCGCGAGCGCGGGACTCTCGATATGGCCTTCGATGGCGCGCATGGCAAGCGCGCGCGCGGCGCCATGGTTCTCGTTCTCGAGGTGCAGATCGGCCAGGTCGAGCTGGTGCTGGACCTTGTCCGGCTGCAGCTGCACGACCGCTTCGAGACTGGCGATGGCGCTGTCGCGCTGGCCGGCCTGGCGATAGGCGTCGACCCGCGCCAGCAGGCGGCGCAGCTTGGACTCCTGCATCGCATTGTGCGGCGCGGCGGCGGAGGGAAACGGTGGCATGGCGTTCATGCGGGCATTTTATCGCCGATGCAGTACCCTGCGGCCCCCGGTCCGAATCCCGTGCAAGCGCTTGTCCGATCCCGCTGCCACCCAACGCCGCGCGCGCGCCTGGAGCGACTACTGGTCGAGTGGCGCGCTGCATTCCTGCGCCGGCAGCTATTCGGGCAACTACGGCGGGGCGATTGCGGACTTCTGGCGCGCGGTGTTTGCAGGCCTCGCGCCGCAGGCTCGGGTGCTGGACCTGTGCTGCGGCAATGCGCCGCTCTCCAAGCTGCTACTCGAGCAGAGCGACGGATTCGAGGGCGGGATCGATGCCGTCGATGCGGCGCGGGTTGCGCCAGCATGGATCGCCTCGCTCCCAGACGCGGGTCCGAGGCACATCCGCGTGCGGGGCGAGGTGGACGCGCGCGCGCTGCCGTTCGCGGCGGCCGGCTTCGATCTGTGCATGAGCCAGTACGGAATCGAGTACGCCGGGACCGAAGCGATGCGCGAGGTGGTTCGGGTCTTGAAGCCGGACGCCCGATTTGCCGCCGTGCTGCACCACGTCGAGGCCCTGCCGGTGCGGATCGCGCGCGAGGAACTGGAGCATGTGGCATGGCTGCGGCAAGCGCAGGGCCTGCTCGAGTCGGCACACGGCTTGATCGAGCCGATCGCGCGTTCCGCGACGCCCGCCGGGCAGGCGTCGCTGCGCGCAGACTTGCGGGCGCATGCTGCGCGCGACCGCTTCAATGCGTCGATGCGCGAGCTGGACGCGCGCGTGCAGTCCGCAACGTTTGCGGATGTGCTGGTGGAGGTGCGCGATCGGGTGGCCGCGGCTCTGAACCGCGCGCGCGCCGAAGGCGAGGTGGCGGCGCGCGCGGCCTGGGCGCAGATCGATGAGGGGCTGGAAGCGAATGAACTGCGCCAGCGCGAGCTGGTTGAGGTGGCGTTGGACGAAGCCGGGGTGCGCCGCCTGCTGTCGCCCCTGGGAGATCCGGCCCCGCATCTGCAAGTGCTCGAATTCGAGCGTGGCGGCATTGCGGGCTGGGCAGTCAGGGCGCGTCGCGCCTGAGCCAGGGCGAGGCCGGCATTCGCTTGCGGACCGCGTCTGCAGCGGGCGGGAGTGTTGGCGCTACAGGTCTTGCTTGTAGCGCACGTAGGGCACGCGCGCCGAAGGATCTTCGAGTGGCGGCAGGTCGGACAGCGGCCAGCGCGAGGTGTCGGGATTGCCGAGGACGTTCTTCGCACCCACCGAGAGTTCGCCGTGCCAAGGCGTGCGCCAGGACAGGCCGATGTCTAGGCTGCGCCACGGCGCCGTGCCTTGCGGCAGCTCGACCAGGCGACCGGTGAGCTGGCCACTGAAATTGCCGTAGCCAAGGCCGAGGCTGAGTGCCGCGCTTTCCCATTCGACGTCGCTACCGCCCAGGCTGCGCAGGCGGCTGCGCCCGAGGTCGCCCCCCAGCAGCAACCGCGCTTGCGGGCCGAGCGCGATCAGGCCGCTCAGGCGCAGCTGGCGGCTGTCGTACTGGCGGGCCCAGGCACTGATCAGGTCGAGGGATTCGGGACTGCCCATGGGCGAGGCCAGCCCAGCCTCGCCCAACCAGGGCTGCGGGCGCGCCTCGAAGCTGAGCCAGGACAGGCCGAAACTGAGGTCGAATTCGCCACCGGCTGCACGCCAGTCCAGGCCCACGGTGGCACCGCGTGGCCTTCCGGTCAGGAGTGGATCATCGCTGCCGAGCTTGGCGAGCAGGCAGTGTTCGCCCAGCGCACCAAGAGCCCGGGTGAGTCCGTGGCGGTCGTCGCAGAGCAGGGCCAGGCCGTCGGTTTCGAACTGCATCGAGCCTTGCACGCGGCTGCCGCCATCCAGGGTCAGGCGCGCGCCGAGGCCAAGATCGGGCCTTGCGGGATTGATGATGCGGTCCAGCGCATTGGCGGAGCGCCTGGATTCGTCCGGATCCAGCAGCAACAAGGCTTCCACCCGACCACTGCTGTTGCTCCAGACCGGCAGGACGCGCGTCTCTGATTCGCGCTCGGGCGGCAAGAGTGTTGCGGCTGTGGCCGCTTGGGCTCGAGCCTCGACGCCCGGCATCGCGGCCAACACCAACAGCGCCAGCGCCAGCAGGCGCACGGCGGAGCGGATCGGGAGGGCGGGCTGGGGCATGTGGCAGGCAGACTTGATCGAAGCCGCCGAGTTCCTTGGATTTCCGGGCCTTAGGCTAACACTTTCAGCTTGCTTTAACAATTTGTGACGACCTTCGCGGACAGCGCGATCGATCAGCGCAAACCGGATTTTCGAATGGACTTTCGGCCGCGCTTGCGCCGAGACTAGGCACTTGCTTCGAGAGGACCGGATGGCGCCAGGCCGCGTGTCGGACAAGCTCGTTTCGCCGCCTCCTCTGGCGTCCAGCGCCGGCAACGGGGTCACGCGCGCCGAATTGCTGCTGTCGGGAAACGGGGCGCAGGCGCTGGTGGACTCGGTGGCGGCCTGGTCGGCCACGCGCTTCGGCGTTCGCGGGTGTGCGCTCTAGGCGGTC
>JAKJFB010000179.1:0-320 GCA_022705125.1 Pseudomonadota bacterium | reverse complement strand
CAGCCGAAGCCCTGGCCCGCGCCGCACAGTCAGGTGACCTTGAGCCAGTAGATGCGCACGGCATGGCCTGGGCCCTGAACGCGGACAGGCGCCTGCTGGGTGTCCTGTCGGTGGCGGTGGCAGGTGCTCCCGGGGCGGAATTCAAGGCACAGATGGCCGACGCCGCGCGCTTGCTCGCACAGCGCCTGCCGGCGGCGCTTGAGCTGGAGCGCCTGCACCGTGCCGTTGCGCAGCTGGCCGAGGCCGAACGCCTGCAGCGCGCGCTCTATGCGATTGCCGATCTCGCCAGCGCCGAGCGCGACATGGGCGACGTGCTGGCG
>JAKJFB010000178.1 GCA_022705125.1 Pseudomonadota bacterium | reverse complement strand
AGCTGCTCGAGGTCAGCCTCGAGGGTTCGGTCGGTTGAGCGGAGTGCCGCCGGCTCTGCGCGGGGCGGCGCTGCGCCGCGTACGGCGCCGCGACACGCCGTGAATACGTCCCTGTAGGCTCGACTGCGGCATCCATGCCGCAGACGGTCGCCGCGCCATACGCGGCACAGCGCCGCCTGGCGCGCGGTGGAACGCAAGTTTATACGCCACCCGGAATTGGATGGGTGGTGAGAATCAGGAGTGACAATGCTGTCCATATCGAATCTGAGCGCGCGCATCGACGACAAGCAGATCCTGCGCGGCATCGACCTCGAGGTGAAGCCGGGCGAGGTGCACGCGATCATGGGGCCCAACGGCTCGGGCAAGAGCACGCTGGGCTACGTGCTGTCGGGGCGCGAGGGCTACGAGGTCACCGGGGGCAGCGTGCGCTTCGAGGGCAAGGACCTGCTCGCGATGGCGACCGAGGAGCGCGCGCGCGCCGGGTTGTTCCTCGCGTTCCAGTACCCGGTCGAGATCCCGGGCGTGAGCAACATGGAATTCCTCAAGGCCTCGGTGGATGCGCTGCGTTCGCATCGCGGCCAGGAGGCGCTGGACGCGGTGCGCTTCATGAAGCTCGCGCGCGAGAAATGCGCCGCGGTGGACCTGAAGCCCGATTTCCTGAAGCGCGGCGTCAACGAAGGTTTCTCGGGCGGCGAGAAGAAGCGCAACGAGCTGCTGCAGATGATGCTGCTCGAGCCTAGCCTCGCCATCCTCGACGAGACCGACTCCGGGCTCGACATCGACGCGCTGCAGGTGGTAGCCAACGGCGTGAACAGCCTGCGCTCGCCCGCACGTTCCTTCGTGATCGTGACGCATTACCAGCGCCTGCTCGATTACATCGTGCCGGATTTCGTGCACGTGCTCGCGCACGGGCGCATCGTGAAGTCCGGCGGCAAGGAACTCGCGCTCGAGCTCGAGGAGAAGGGCTACGCCTGGATCGAGAAAGAGGTCGCGTAGATGGGCGCCTTCGACCAGAACCTGGCCGCGCGCCTGTTCGGCGACGCCGAGGCGCTGCCCTGGCTCGCGGCGCAGCGAGAGGCGGCGCGCGCGCAATGGCTGGGCGCGAGCCTGCCCACGCGCAAGACCGAGTCGTGGAAATACACCAGCCTTGAGGCGCTGAACCAGCTCGACTACCTGAACCGGCCCGCACCGGCCGCAGCGCCCATCGATGCCGCGGCGCTCATCGCGGGGCTCGACGCGGACCGGTTGGTGTTCGTGAACGGTCGCTACGCGCCGGGGCTGTCACAGCTCGGGCACCAGCCGGGCGTGCGCGCGGTCTCGTTCCGCGAAGCCAACCCGGGGGATCGCGCGGTGATCGAGGGCGCGCTGGGGCAGATCGCCGCGGGCAGCGGCAATCCCTTCGCGGCGCTGAACGGCTGCTGGCTCGAGGACGGCGTGCTGTTCCACGTCGGTGCCGGTGTGAAGGCCGCGCGGCCGCTGCACGTGGTGCACCTCGGCGTGGCGCAGCCGCAGGCTTTCGCCCATGCGCAGCGCCTGCTGGTGGTGCTCGGGCGCGGTGCCGAGGCCGGGCTCATCGAGCATTTCGCGAGCCTGCCGGGCGCGCACAACGGCTTCGTCAGCGGCAGCACCGAGATCCGGGTGGGCGAGTCGGCGCAGTTGCGCCATTACCGCCTGCACCTCGAGGAGGAGCACGCGATCCATATCGGCGGTGTCTACGTCGAGCTCGGGCGCGCCGCGCTGTGCGAGAGCCTGGTGCTGGCGCTCGGCGCACGCCTCAAGCGTCTGGACCTGCGCGTGCGCCATCTCGGTGCCGGCAGCGAATGCCGCCTGAACGGCGTCTATCTCGCGCGCCGCGAGCAGCACGTCGACCTGCACACCTCGGTCGAGCACGAGGTGGCGCAGGGCACCACGCACCAGGTCTATCGCGGCATCGTCGACGATGCCGCGCGCGCGGTGTTCAACGGGCGCATCCACATTCATCCGCAGGCGCAGAAGAGCAACGCCGATCTCAGCAACCGCAACCTGCTGCTCAGCAACGCGGCCGAGGTCAACACCAAGCCGGAACTGGAGATCTACGCCGATGACGTGCGCTGCTCGCACGGCGCCACGGTGAGCCGCATCGACGAGAAGAGCCTGTATTACCTGCTGACGCGCGGCATCGGGCGCCGGGAAGCGGAAGTGCTGCTCGGCTTCGGCTTCATCAACGAGCTGGTCAGGGACATCCCGATCGAGCCGCTCGGCGTGACGCTGCGCGCCGTGCTTAGCGACTGGTTCGGGCGCGCTGACGAACTGCAGGGAGAGCCCTCGTGACGCCGGCCCGTGCACCCGCCGTTGCGGCCTTCGATGCCGGGCGCCTGCGTGCCGAGTTCCCGATCCTCGCCCAGCAGGTCAACGGCAAGCCGCTGGTGTACCTCGACAACGCCGCGACCACGCAGAAGCCCGTGGTCGTGATCGAGGCGATCGCGTCCTACTACCGCGAGATCAATTCCAACGTGCATCGCGGCGCGCACGCGCTGAGCGATCGCGCCACCAGCGCCTTCGAGGGCGCGCGCGACGCGGTGTGCCGCTTCATCAACGCGCCCTCGCGCGAGCAGGTGATCTGGACCCGCGGCACCACCGAGAGCATCAACCTGGTCGCCGCGACCTTCGCCAGGAGCCGCCTGCGCGCGGGCGACGAGATCCTGGTCTCGGGGCTGGCGCACCACTCGAACATCGTGCCGTGGCAGCTCGCGGCCGAGGCCGCCGGCGCGAAAGTCGTGCCGATCCCGGTCACGGATGACGCGCGGCTCGATCTCGAGGCCTTCGCGCGCCTGCTCGGCGAGCGCACGCGGCTGGTGGCGCTGGAGCACGTCTCGAACGCGATGGGCACGGTGCATCCGGTCGAGCGGATCATCGCCATGGCGCACGCCGCCGGCGTGCCGGTGCTGCTCGACGGCGCGCAGGCCGTGGGCCACATGCCGGTCGACGTGCAGGCGCTCGACGTGGATTTCTACGCCTTCTCGGGCCACAAGATGTTCGGCCCCACGGGCATCGGCGTGCTCTACGGCAAGCGCGAGTGGCTGGAATCGATGCCGCCCTGGCAGGGCGGTGGCGAGATGATCGAGACCGTGTCCTTCGACGACACGCGCTACGCCGCGCTGCCCTACCGCTTCGAGGCCGGCACACCGCACATCGCCGGCGCGGTGGGGCTGGGGGCGGCGATCGAATGGCTCGCGGGCATCGACCGCGCCGCCGCCACCGCGCACGAGGACGCGCTGCTCGCGCACGCGCTGGAGCTCGCGCAGGAACTGCCGGGCTTCCGTCTCGTCGGCAGCGCGCCGCACAAGGTCGCGGTGCTCAGCTTCCTGCTCGAGGGCGCTCATCCGCAGGACGTGGGCACGCTGCTCGACCAGCAGGGTGTCGCGGTGCGCACCGGGCACCATTGCGCGCAACCGGTGATGGCACGCTTCGGCGTGCCCGGCACGATCCGTGCGTCCTTCAGTCTCTACAACACGCACGCCGAGGTCGAAGGGCTGTTTGCGGCGTTGCACAAGGTACGGAGTTTCCTGTGAGCACTGCCATCGAAGTCCAGCATGCCGATCCGCAGGCGCCGGTCGTGGTGACCGAGGCCGCCGTGCGGCATTTCCGCCAGCAGATCCAGGCTGCGAAGGCCGCCGGCTTGCGCCTCAGTATCAAGGAAAGCGGCTGCACCGGTTATATGTACGTGATGGACCTGGTCGAGACGCCGCCGGCCGACGACCTGCTGATGCAGCTCGCGGACGATGTGCGGCTGTGGATCGACCGCGCCTCGCTGCCGTTGCTGCGCGGCACCACGGTCGATTTCGTGCGCGAGGGGCTGAACAGCCTGCTGCGCTTCGGCAACCCGAACGCGAAGGACTACTGCGGCTGCGGCGAGAGCTTCAGCATCGAGCCGGAGGTGCAGGCCTGATGGAGCGGCGCATGGTGGTGACGCAGCGCGACTGTCCTGCGCGCCTGGTGCCGGTGGGCACGCCGATCACGATCCCGAAGGACTCCTTCGTCACGATCACGCAGGCGCTGGGCGGCAGCTACACGGTGACGGTCAACGGCAACATGGCGCGCGTGGACGGCACCGATGCCGACGCGCTGGGCTTCGCGGCGCTGGAGCTGGATTTCGCGGCGCCCGCCGACGGGTGCATCGCGGAGGAGCAGGTCTACGAGGCGCTGCGCACGGTGTTCGACCCGGAAATCCCGGTGGACATCGTCGCGCTGGGGCTGGTGTATTCCGTGGACATCGACCAGCAAGCGCACGCCGTGCGCATCCGCATGACGCTGACCGCGCCGGGTTGCGGCATGGGTCCGGTGCTGGTCGGCGACGTCGAATACCGCGTGGCGAAGGTGCCGCACGTGCGCCAGGTCACGGTGGACCTGGTGTTCGACCCGCCGTGGTCGCGCGAGATGATGTCCGACGAGGCGAAGCTCGAGACGGGGTTGTTCTATTGATGGAGGCGAATGTGGACGCCCGAACAACGCACAGCGTCGAGGACATCGTCGAGACGATCGGTTTCTTCGACGACTGGGAAGACCGCTACCGCTACATCATCGATCTGGGCAAGGAGCTGCCGGCGATGCCCGATGCGCGCAAGCGCGAGGAACTGCTGGTGCGCGGCTGCCAGAGCCAGGTGTGGCTGGACTGGACCGAGCGCGAGGGGCGCATCTTCTTCGATGTCGACAGCGATGCGCTGATCGTGCGCGGCCTGATCGCGATCATGCTCGCCGCTTTCGACGGCCGCACGCCGCGCGCGATCCTCGACTTCGATATCGAGGGCTATTTCGAACGACTCGACCTGCTGAAGCACCTGAGCCCCACGCGCGGCAACGGCCTGCGCGCGATGGTGCAGCGCGTGCGCGATATCGCCGCGGGCCTGGCGAAGCGGTGATAATCGGCGCGCGGGCGGCGAACGGCGCCGGCCCCGTCTTCCAGGAGCACGGCATGCGACAAGACGTTGAATTCCCCGGCTTCGGCGGCACCACGCTGCGCGGCTGGCTCTACACTCCCGAAAGGGCCGGCAACGGCCCGGCACTGGTGATGGCACACGGCTTCTCGGCGACGCGCGCGATGGCGCTCGACCCGTTCGCGCGCGTGTTCCGCGAGGCGGGCATCACGGTGCTCGTCTACGATCACCGCAACCTGGGTGCGAGCGATGGCGAGCCGCGGCAGGAAATCAACATCTGGGCGCAGGCGCGGGACTACCGCTACGCGATCGACTGGCTGGCCACGCGCCCGCACGTCGATTCCGCGCGCATCGGCATCTGGGGTTCCAGCTTCAGCGGCGGCGAGGTGCTGGCGGTGGGAGCCTGCGACCGGCGCGTGGCGGCGGTCATCGCCAACGTGCCCTTCGCCAGCCTGCCGGATACCGAGCAGCGCCTCGCCGACAGCACCGCGTTCGATCGCATGCGCGCCGCACTGCTGGACGAGAGCGGCAGCGGGCCGGCCGATGCTGCGAGCGAGGCAATGGGTCCGCTGGCGGTGGTGCCGGAGGAGGGCGTGGAGCTGCCGGCTTTCCTGGCCTTTCAGGAAGCGAGCGAGTGGTTCCTGCGCGCGGGCGCCGAGCCGGGCAGCGGCTGGCACAACCGCGTGACGCTGCGCAACTGTTTTGGCACCGAGCCGCCTTTCGATCCCGGTGTCTGCGTGAGCCATATCGCGCCCACGCCCCTGCTGATGGTGGTCGCGAGCGACGATCGCCTGGCGCCCACCTCAGGCGCGCTGAAGGCCTTCGAGCGTGCCGGCGAGCCCAAGCGCCTGGAGCTGATCGAGGGCGACCATTTCGTGGCCTACCAGGGCGAAGGATTCGCGCGTGCGGCGCCGGTGATGCGGGAATTCCTGCTCGAGCATCTCTGAGTCACGGGGCTTCGCGCCAGGGCAGTGCGCTGCCTTGCACGGCCTGCGCCTCGATGTGCTCCCAGTAGCGCCTGAGCCAGCGCGGGCGCGCGTCGGCGCGCGGCGTACCCGCCAGAGCCTCCCAGCGCGCCAGCCAGTCCTCGGCGATGTCCCAGCCCGCGACCGGATCCTCGAAGATCGCGCGCTGCGTGCGCGCGCGATCGGCGTGGAACGAGGGCGGCAGGGCGCCGGGGTCGCGCAGCACGTGGCGGTGCAGCCGCTCGAAGCGCCACCACAGGCTGTCGAGATCGGGACTGGCAGTCGGATGTCCGCCGTTGCGTGCGCGGCGCAACGCGAGCGGGCGGAACAGGCCGAGGCAGGGCGCGGCGGTGCCGGTGGCCCAGTGGCGATCGCCGCCCCCGGCGAGTTC
>JAKJFB010000177.1 GCA_022705125.1 Pseudomonadota bacterium | reverse complement strand
CCGGCGCGGAGGAATCATGGTCTGGCGTCATGCCGGTCGGCCTGCCCGCGGCGCCAGCCGCGTTCGCGTTGTTCCTGCATGGCGTCGAGCATCTTGCGCCGCTCCTCCGGCGCCAGCGTCAGGGCGGTATCCAGGAAGCTCTTGTGCAGCGCTTCCTGCATCGCGAGGTTGCGCGTACGCATGTCGGCCATCTGCTTTTCGAGCAGCGCGCGATCCGGATGATCGCGCGTGAGCTCGGTGGCGAGCGCCTCGTGCAGTTCGCGCATCGCCTCGTGCTGCGCGCGCATGGCGGGCTTGCCCTGGCGCAGCAGGTCGCGGATCTCGCGCCGGCGCTCCTCGGGCACGGCACGCAGCCTCGACTCGAAGTCGCGCTCGTAGCCCGCCGATGCGCCCGGCCAGGATGCCGCCGAGGAACAGGTTGCCCGCGGCGGACACCGCGAGCAGCGTGCCCAGCACGACCGGGCGCTTCAGGGTCTGCATGAGGCTCACAGGAATTCCTCCATCACGGTGTTGCTGCCGAGCAGCAGGTCCATGTAGACCTCCTCGTCACTGTTCGCGCTGGCCTGCGTGAAGCCGAGCAGGAAGCCGCACAGCGCCGAGGCCGCGAAGCCGGTCGAGAGCCACGCCGCGATCCTGCGCGAGGGGCTCCCCGTACGGGCAGCGGGCACCGGCGCGGTATCCCGCGCGCCGTGCGCGGGCGTGTTCGCCGCCGCCACGATGCGCGCCACGCGCCCGAGGTCGTCGGCCGGCGCCTGCCAGCCGTCGAGGAAGGCGTCGATGCGCCCGGCATCGGCCAGGATTCCCAGGCCCTCGGGGCTGGCGGCGAAACGGTCGTACAGCGCGCGATCGGGCTCGGGCCAGCGTTCGCGCGCGGCGCCGTGGGCGCCGGCCAGTTCGCTGAAACGGTGGATGTCCATGCGTCCGTCCTCCTAGTGCAGTTCGCCGCGCAGTTGCTCGCGCAGCGTGGCGCGCCCGCGCGAGAGCAGCGATTCCAGCGCGCCCTCGCTGATGCCGAGAATCTGCGCCGCCTCGCCCTGCGAGCAGCCCTCGTAGTGGCGCAGCACCAGTGCCGCGCGCTGGCGCTCGGGCAGGCGCTCGAGGGCGGCGCGCACGCGCGCGGCGCGGCGCTCCTGCTCGAGCTGTTGCGGTGGCGTGGCGGCGGGATCCTCGAGCGCTTCGTCCAGCTCCTCGTGGCCGCTGCGGCGCCGGCGCAGCTCGTCCACCGCCAGGTTGTGCAGCACGCGGTAGAACCAGGTCGTGAACCGCGAACGGCCTTCCCAGCGCTCGGCGCTGTTCCACAGCCGCAGGAACGCGTTCTGCACCACGTCCTCGGCGACATGCGGACTGCCCGTCATGCGCTCGGCGAAGCGCGCGGCCCAGCCGCCGTGGCGCTGCACCAGTTGCGCGAGCGCGCGCTGGTCGCCTCGCGCGAGCGCTGCGACCAGGGTTTCGTCCGGGACATCCTCGATGCGCGTCACGGCTCTCCCCGTAGCGTTGCCCTCGCTGGCGGCCGATGCCGGTGCCGGGCGCAAGTGCTCGTACGCCGTCATGTTCGCAAAGTCCCCGTTGCCAGGCCACCGCGCCAACCGGAGCGCGGGCCATTCGTGTGCATTCTTTGACGGACACGCGCCGTGCTTTCCTTCGCTCCGACGCGATCGGGTATCGTGCGGACATGAACATCTTCTGGGAACTGCGCGGCTTCTTCCGCGCGCATTGGCACCGCTACGCGGTGGCGGGCCTGATGCTGACCGCGGTCGCATTGCTCGGCCTGCTGCCACCGGCCATCGTGGGCCGCGTCGTCGATGGTATCCACGCGCAGACGCTGGACGCCGGCGAGCTGTGGCTGTACGCCGGCGCGATCGTGGCTGCGGCGCTGGGCATCTACGGGTTGCGCTTCCTGTGGCGGCAGATCCTCTACGGCGCGTCCTATTCGCTCGGGCGCGAGCTGCGCCGGCAGATCCACGCTCACCTGCTCGGGCTGTCGCCGGCGGCGCTCGGTGCCTTTCCCGCCGGTGACCTGATGGCGCGCGCGACCAACGACGTGCAGGCCGTGGAGATGACCGCTGGCGAAGCGGTGCTCTCGATTTTCGATGGCGTCATGACCGGCGTGCTGGTGCTCGGGGTGATGGTGTTCACGCTGAGCGGCTGGCTGACGCTGATGGCGCTGGCACCGTGGCCGCTGATGAGCTGGGCGATGTGGCGCCTGGGGCAGCAACTTCACCAGCATTTCGACGCGGCGCAGGGCGCCTTCAGCCGGCTGAACGCGGTGACCCAGGAGAGCGTGGCCGGGCTGCGCGCGCTGCGCGGGCTGGGCGCCGAGGCGCATGCCGAGGCCCTGCTGGCGCGCGCCTCGGACGAGGCGACCGAGGCGAACCTGCGCGTGGCGCGCGTCGATTCGCGCTACGACCCGATCATCTACCTCACCGTGGGCGCCTCGTTCCTGATCAGCATCGGCGGCGGTGCCTGGCTGATCAGCCTGGGACGGCTCACGATCGGTGAGCTCACCACCTTCAGCCTGTACCTGGGGCAACTGGTGTGGCCGATGTTCGCCTTCGGCTGGGTGGCGAACCTGGTGCAGCGTGGCAAGGCTGCCTGGGAGCGCATCCAGGCGTTCCTGCGCACGCCCTCGGCGGTGCCCGACAGCGGCACCCTCGCCGTGGTCGAGGATCACCGCCTCGAGGTGAGGGTCCGGTCCTTCAGCTACCCGGGCCGCACCCGGCCTGCGCTGGCGGATCTCGCGTTCACGCTGGCGCCGGGACGCACCCTCGGCATCGTCGGCCCGACCGGCTCTGGCAAGTCCACGCTGCTCGCGCTGCTCGCGCGTTTCTACGACGCGCCCGGCGTGCGCATCCGCCTCGGCGGGCGCGAGCTCGCGGCGTACCGGCTGGAGGCGCTGCGCGAGGCCGTGGCGCTGGTGATGCAGGAATCGATGCTGTTCTCCGACACGCTGCGCGCGAACCTGGTGCTGTCGCGGCCCGCGGCGGACGACGCCGCGGTCATGGCCGCGGTGCGCATGGCTGCGCTGGACGGCGACCTCGCGCAGCTGCCCGCGGGGCTGGCCACCGAGGTGGGCGAGCGCGGGGTCACGCTCTCGGGCGGGCAGCGCCAGCGCTTGTGCCTGGCGCGCGCGCTGCTCGGCGAGGCGAGGATCCTGCTGCTCGACGACGCGCTGTCGGCCGTGGACGCCGAAACCGAGCACCGCATCCTCGGCGAGCTCGAACGCCATACGCGTCACCTCAGCCGCATAGTCGTCAGCCATCGTCTCTCGGCGCTGCAGTCGGCCGAGGAGATCCTGGTGCTGCGCGAGGGGTGCGTTGCCGAGCGCGGCACCCACGCCGCGCTGCTCGCGGCCGGTGGCTGGTACGCGCAGACCTGGCGCTACCAGCAGCTGGCGGCCACCGTGGAGCAGCGCGCATGAGCAAGGGTACCCTGGCGCGGCTGCTCGCGCTGGCCACGCGCGATCGGCGCGCCTTCGCGACTGCCGCCGCGCTGGTACTGGTCGCGGCCGCGGCCGAGGTGGGCGGCCCGCTGCTGATCAAGGTGTTCATCGACGAGCACGTGCAGACGGGCTCGTACCCGCTCGCGACGGTGCTGGGACTGGCGGGTGCCTACGTCGTGCTGCAGCTGATCGCCGCGGCCGCGGGCTACGCGCAGGGCGTTCAGCTGGCGCGCATCGCGCTCGCCGCGGTCGCGAGCCTGCGCGAGCGGGCCTTCGCCACGGCGCTGCGCCTGCCGGTGGCCTGGTTCGACCGCACGCCGGTGGGCGCGGTGGTGTCGCGGCTCACCAACGACACCGAGGCGGTGAAGGACTTCTACGTCAACGTGCTGGGCGTGGTGGTTGCCAACAGCGCGCGCGTGATCGGCATGGCGGTCGCGATGCTGCTGCTCGACTGGCGCCTGGCGATTCCCTGTCTCGCCTTCCTGCCGGCCGCGCTGGCAGTGATGTGGGCCTACCAGCGCGTGAGCGGCGCGCGCTTTCGCGCGGTGCGCCAGGCGCTGGCGTCGATCAACGGGGCGCTGTCGGAGTCGATCGGCGGCGTGCGCGCCATCCAGCTCACGCGCCAGGCCGGGCGCTTCGACGCGCGCTTCGGCGAGCTGTGCAGCACGCACTACCGCGCGCGCATGGCCTCGTTGCGGCTCGACGCGATGATGCTGCGCCCGCTGGCGGACGTGCTCATGGCGTGCAGCATGGCCGCGCTGGTGCTGTGGTCCGGCACCGAGGCGATGCGGGGCGGCATCGAGATCGGGGTGATCTACGTGTTCGTGAACTACCTCGGGCGGCTTGCCGAGCCGGTGATCGACGTCACGCACCGTCTCAGCATGTTCCAGAGCGCGATGGTCTCGGGCGCGCGGGTGTTCGAGCTGAGCGAGCGCAGCGATGCGCGCGCGCCACGGCTGCAGGGACCGCTGCCGGCAGACACGCGGCTGCGCGCCGAGGGTGTCGGCTTCGCCTACGACGCCGGGCCGGCGGTGCTGCACGATATCGGCTTCGACATCGCGCCCGGGCGGTCGCTGGCGCTGGTGGGGGCGACCGGCAGCGGCAAGAGCACGATCGCGGGGCTGCTGCTGCGTTTCCATGAACCTGCGGCGGGCACGATCACGCTGGGCGGAGTGCCGCTCGCCGACATCGACGACGGTACTTTCGGGCGGCTGGTGGGCTATGTGCCGCAGGATCCCTTCCTGCTCGCGGGCACGATCGCGGAGAACATCGACTTCGGGCTGGGTGCCGGGGGGGCGCGGATCCTGGAAGTTGCCCAGCGCGCCGGCCTCGGTCCCTTCCTCGCCAGCCTGGAGCCCGGATTGCAGACACCGGTGGGCGAGCGGGGCGCAGCGCTGTCCGCCGGCCAGCGCCAGCAGGTGATTCTGGCGCGGGCGCTACTGCGCGATCCCGCGATACTGATCCTCGACGAGGCCACGGCGAGCATCGACAGCGCGACCGAGGAACTGCTGCAGCAGGCGCTGCATGCGCTACGGGGCAAGGTGTCGATGGTGGTGATCGCCCACCGCCTCTCGACGCTGCGCGAAGTCGACGAGATCGTGGTGCTCGCGCGCGGCCACATCGAGGAGCGAGGCTCCCATGCGCAACTGATCGCGCGCGGCGGCCTCTACCGCCGGCTATGGGAGCTCCAGCGCATGGAATCGCCGGTGGATCTCTCGGTCTGAAGCCCCTGTCCTCATGAATGCGGACCTACGCGGTGCGGACATTTGTCCGGACGAATCCGGACCGACGGCGAGGCTCAGGCGGACGTGGTGCGGCGGGCGAGGACGAGGTAATTGCTGGTTTCGAGCCACTGCTTGATGCGCGTGGCGTCACCCACGGGAGTGAGCTTGCCCTGCGAATTCAGCAACACCATCACCAGCGGACGGTCGCCGACGCGGGTTTTCATGACCAGGCAGCGGCCGGCTTCGTTGGTGTATCCGGTCTTGCTCAGCTCGATGTCCCACGACCCCGCGCGCACCAGGCGATTGGTGTTCACGAAACCGAGCGAATAGCGCGGCTGCGGAAAACTCACCGTGCGCTCCGGGGTGGTCGTGAACTCGCGGATCAGCGCGTACTGGCTGGCGGCCTGCGTCATCTTCACGAGGTCGCCGGCCGAGGAGAGGTTGCGGCTCGACAGCCCGGTGGTGTCGTCGAAGTGGGTGTGGCTCATGCGCAGCGCGGCGGCCTTGCGGTTCATCTGCGCGATGAAGGCGGCGCGCCCACCCGGGTAGTGGCGGCCCAGCGCCGAGGCCGCGCGGTTCTCGGATGACATCAGCGCCAGGCGCAGCATTTCCTTGCGCGACTGCCGGGTACCTATCTGCAGCCGCGAGTAGGTTCCTTTGAGCCGATCGACGTCGTCCTTCGAGATGGTCAGCATCTCGTCCATCGGCAGCTTGGCGTCGAGCACCACCATCGCGGTCATCAGCTTGGTGATCGAGGCGATCGGCGCGGTGGCTTCGGCGTTCTTTGCGTAAAGGATCTGACCGGTGCGCGCGTCGAACACCACGGCCTTGGTCGATTGCAGTTGCAGGCGGTGCGGGTCCAGCGCCCGTGGTTCGGCGAGAGCCGCGGCGCAGGCGAGCAGGCTGTACATGAGCCCCGCCAGCAGGGCCATGGACGTACTTTTCCCGCGCTTCATGCCGATACTCTCCAATGTTCGCCGATCACATGAAGAGTAATAGATAAGTTCCGGATCAGCCAGTAGAAATCATGGCTGCAACCCCAAATGGGGCGCTAAGGGCTCCTCCGCGTGGTCGCCGTCGTCTATCCAGTAGGCATGTGCATCGAGC
>JAKJFB010000176.1 GCA_022705125.1 Pseudomonadota bacterium | reverse complement strand
CGGTGGAAGGGTCGGTGAAGCGGGTCGAAAGCGCTGGAGCGCGCCGCTCCCGCGCTCCCAGAACCCGACAGACCCCTGCGGGAGCTCCGCCTTTTCATGCGTGCCCGGTAATCTGGCACCAAATTTGCTGTGGTAACCTCAGCAGGGTTTCGCCGGACCGCCGCACGTCGTCCTGGCCCCCGCCCCGTCCCTGAACGCCTCTCCAACCCGATCCGCCTCGATGCTGCTCGCCTCGCTCGTCCTCCTCCCCTTTCTCGGTAGCGTGCTCGCCGCGCTGATGCCGCAGGACGCGCGCAACCGCGAGTCCTGGCTGGCGATCGGGGTGGCGGTGGGCGGACTGGCGATCGCCGCAGCCTTGTTCCCGCAGGTCGCCGCCGGCGAGGTCGTGCGTGCGGAGTTCGCCTGGCTGCCCGCCGAGGGCTTGGACTTCGTGCTGCGGGTCGACGGCCTGGCCTGGGTCTTCAGCATGCTGGTGCTGGCGATCGGACTGCTGGTGGTGCTGTATGCGCGCTACTACATGTCGCCCGAAGACCCGGTGCCGCGCTTCTTCGCCTTCCTGCTCGCCTTCATGGGCTCGATGCTGGGGGTCGTGCTGTCGGGCAACCTGGTGCAGCTGGTGGTGTTCTGGGAGCTCACCAGCCTCACCTCCTTCCTGCTCATCGGCTACTGGCACCACCGCGCGGACGCTCGCCGCGGCGCGCGCATGGCGTTCACCGTGACCGCCACCGGGGGCCTGTGCCTGATGGCCGGGGTGTTGGTGCTGGGGCATATCGTCGGCAGCTACGACCTCGACGTCGTGCTCGCCGCCGGCGACCAGATTCGCGGCCACGAGCTCTACCTGCCCGCGCTGGTGCTGGTCGCGCTCGGTGCACTCACCAAGAGCGCGCAGTTTCCCTTCCACTTCTGGCTGCCGCATGCGATGGCGGCGCCCACGCCGGTGTCGTCCTACCTGCACTCGGCCACCATGGTGAAGGCCGGGGTGTTCCTGCTCGTGCGCCTGTGGCCGGCGCTCGCCGGCACGCCGGAATGGACCTGGATCATCGGTGGCGCCGGCGTGTGCACCCTGCTGCTCGGCGCCTTCATCGCCATCTTCCAGCACGACCTCAAGGGCTTGCTGGCCTACTCGACGATCAGCCACCTCGGCCTCATCACGGTGCTGATCGGCATCGGCACGCCGCTGGCGATCGTCGCGGCGATCTTCCACATCCTCAACCATGCGACCTTCAAGGCCTCGCTGTTCATGGCCGCCGGGATCATCGACCACGAGACCGGCACCCGCGACCTGCGGCGCATCAACGGGCTGCGCCGCAAGATGCCGGTGACCGCGACGCTGGCGATCGTCGCGTCGGCGGCGATGGCGGGGGTGCCGCTGCTCAACGGCTTCCTGTCCAAGGAGATGTTCTTCGCCGAGACGCTGCACGTAGGGGGGGATCGCAACTGGTGGATGTCGTACGCCGCGGTGGCGATGGGCATGTTCAGCGTGGCCTACTCGCTGCGCTTCATCTCGGTCTTCTTCGGAACGTCGGCGCAGGGCCTGCCGCGCGACCCCCACGAGCCGCCGCGCTGGATGCGCTTTCCGGTCGAGCTGCTGGTGCTGGCCTGCCTGGTGGTGGGCGTCGCCCCCGGCGTGAGCATCGAGCCGCTGCTGCACCTGGCGGTGGTCGCCACCCTGGGCGAGGCCGCGCCGGCCTACGACCTGGCGGTGTGGCACGGCTTCAACCTGCCGCTGCTGATGAGCGTGTGCGCGCTCGTGGGCGGCGTGCTGCTCTACGGGGTGCTGCGCCGCCATTTCGACCTGGCGCGGCGCGAGCGCGTGCCGCTGCTCCACCGCCTCAACGGCGCGCAGGCCTACGAGACGACGATGCTGCAGCTCACCCGCGGTGCGGAGTGGCTGCTGCGCCGCGTCGGCACGCGCCGGCTGCAGCCGCAGCTGATGCTGATGATGCTCGCGCTGCTGCTGATCCCGCTCCTGCTGGCGGGCGCTCCGCCGGCGTGGACCGTGATCCCCGTGCGGGGCTTCGACCCCATCTTCGCCGGCATGTGGCTGATCGGCGCCGGCTGCGCGCTGGCGGCGGCGTGGATGGCGAAGTACCACCGCCTGGCCGCGCTCGCGCTCGTCGGCGGCACCGGTATCGTCACCGCGGCGACCTTCCTGTGGCTGTCTGCGCCCGACCTGGCGCTGACCCAGCTGATGGTGGAGACGGTGACCACGGTGCTGATCCTGCTCGGCCTGCGCTGGCTGCCGCCGCGGATCGAGTCGATCGCCGGCCCGGTGCAGCCGCCGTGGCAGGTATGGACGCGACGCACGCGCGACCTCGCGCTCGCCGTCGGCGGCGGCCTCGCGCTGGCGGCGCTGACCCATGCGGTGCTGGTGCATCCGGCCTCGGACACGATCGCGGACTTCTTCCTGCTCAACGCCCTCGGCGGCGGCGGGGGCAGCAACGTGGTGAACGTGCTGCTGGTGGATTTCCGCAGCTTCGACACCCTGGGCGAGATCACCGTGCTCGCCATCGTCGCGCTCACCGTGTATGCGCTGCTGCGCCGCTTCCGCCCGGCGCCGGAAAGCGCCGGCATCCCGCCGCAGCAGCGCTTCGAGGGCGATCCGGCGAGCCGGCAGAGCCCCGCCGAGCAGGCCGGCAGCGGCTACCTGCTGGTGCCGGGGATCTACCTGCGCCTGCTGCTGCCCTTCATGGGGGTGATCGCGGTGTATTTCTTCATGCGCGGGCACAATCTGCCGGGCGGCGGCTTCGTCGCCGGACTGATCTTCGCAGTGGCGATCCTGGTGCAGTACATGCTCGCCGGCACGGTGTGGGTGGAGAGCCGCCTGAACCTGCGCCCGCATCGCTGGCTGGGCTTCGGACTGCTGCTGGCCTGCGCCACCGGCCTGGGGGCGTGGTGGTTCGGGCATCCCTTCCTCACCACCCACACCGCGCACGTGGAGTGGCCGCTGGTGGGCGAGCTGCACCTGCCGAGCGCCTTCGTGTTCGACCTCGGCGTGTTCGCGGTGGTGGTCGGCACCACGATGCTGATGCTGGTCGCGCTCGCGCACCAGTCGCTGCGCGCGCACCGCCACCCGGGCGAGGACCTGCCGGCGGACGGGCAGGGCGGTGCCGAGGGGAGGCGGATCTGATGGAGCTGGTACTGGCGATTTCCGTCGGCGTGGTGTTCGGCGCGGGGATCTGGCTGATCCTGCGTCCGCGCACCTTCCAGCTCATCACCGGGCTGCTGTTGATGTCGTACGCGGTGAACCTGTTCATCTTCGCGATGGGGCGGCTGTGGGTGGACAAGCCGCCGATCACGCCCACGCCCGCCATCGATCCGGCGCAGTTCGCCGACCCGCTGCCGCAGGGCCTCGTGCTCACCGCGATCGTGATCGGCTTCGCCACCACCGCGCTCTACCTGGTGATGATGATCGGCGCGCGCGGGCTCTCGGGCAGCGACCACGTCGATGGCGAGGAGCCGCGCGAATGACGGTGTTGCCCTGGCTCAACCACCTGATCATCGTGCCCGTGCTGCTGCCGCTGATCGTCGGCGCGCTGATGATCCCGATCAACCAGAAGCGCCACGGGCTCAAGTTCGGCCTCGGCCTCGCGAGCGGCATGCTGCTGTGGGCGGTGGCGGTCGCACTGCTGGTGCTGGCCGACGGCGGGTACTGGCCCGGCGGCATCGGCGTGTATCTGGCGGCCAACTGGGCTGCGCCCTTCGGCATCGCGCTGGTGGCCGACCGCCTCTCCGCGCTGATGCTGGTGCTGACGGCGACGATCGCGCTCGCCGTGCTGGTGTTCTCGGCGCGGCGCTGGGACCGCGTCGGCGTGAGCTTCCACCCGCTCTTCCAGTTCCTGCTGATGGGGCTCAACGGCGCCTTCCTGACCAACGACCTGTTCAACCTCTTCGTGTTCTTCGAGGTCATGCTGGCGGCGTCCTACGGGCTCGTGCTGCACGGCTACAACCTGCGTCGCATCCAGGCCGGCATGCAGTACATCGCGGTGAACCTGGTGGCTTCGCTGGTGTTCCTGATCGGGGTGTCGCTGATCTACGCCGCCTCCGGGACGCTCAACATCGCCGACCTCGGCGCCCGCGTGGCCCTGCTCGGCGCGCAGGACGCCTGGCTGCTGCAGGTCGGGGCGGCGGTGCTGGCGCTCGCCTTTCTCACCAAGGGGGCGATGTGGCCGCTCGGGTTCTGGTTGCCCACCACCTACGCCTCGGCCTCGGCGCCGGTGGGGGCGATGCTGGTGCTGATGACCAAGGTGGGCGTGTATGCCGTGCTGCGGGTGTGGCTGGCGGTGTTCGGCGAGGGGGCGGGCGCCGCGGAGGGCTTCGGCTTCGCCGCGCTGACCCTCGGCGGCATGGCGACCGTGCTGTTCGGCGCCATCGGCATGCTCGCCAGCCAGGACGGCGGGCGCATGGCGGGCTATGGCGCGATCGTGTCCTCGGGCACGCTGCTGGCGGTGATCGGGCATTCCGGGGGGGCGGTGCTGGCCTCGGGCCTCTACTACCTGCTCGGCTCCACGCTGGCGATGGCGGCCTTCATGCTGCTGATCGAGCTCACCGAGCGCATCCGTCCGCCGGGCGCGGCGCTGATCGCGATCACCATGGAGGCCTTTGCGATCGAGGACAAGCCGGAGGATCCGGTCGGCGTCGGCATTCCCGGCACGCTCGCCTTCCTCGGCCTGAGCTTCGCCGCGTGCGCGCTGGTGATCGCCGGGATGCCGCCGCTGGCGGGCTTCGTCGCCAAGTTCAGCCTCTTCCACGCCATGCTCGCGGCCGCGCCCGAAGGCGTCCCGGCGACGACCTGGGGCCTGATCGGGCTGATGATCCTCGCCGGGCTGGCGGCGATCATCGCGCTGATGCGCCTGGGGGTGCGCACCTTCTGGGCTGCGGGCGCGGTGACGCCGCCGCGGCTGCAGTTCTCCGAGGCGGTGCCGGTGGGGGCGCTGGTGATCCTGTGCGTGCTGCTGACGGTGCAGGCGGGCACGGTGTTCGACTACCTCGACCGCACCACCGCGGGCCTGCTGCGCAGCGGCGACTACGCGGCGCGCGTGCTCGGCGAGCCTCCGGTGCTGCGCGCGCCGGGCGCGGAGGGCGTGCGATGAGACGCTGGCTGCCTTCGCCGCTGCTGTCGGCGAGCCTGCTGCTGATGTGGCTGCTGCTCAACCAGAGCCTGGAGCCCGCGCACTGGCTGCTCGGCGGCGCGCTCGGCGTGCTCGCGCCGCTGCTGTCGCAGCCGCTGCAGCCGCACGGCCACGCCCGCATCCGCCGCCCGCTGGCGCTGTTCCGCCTGCTGTGGATGGCGGCGATCGAGATCGTCCGCTCCTGTTTCAACGTCACCCAGATCATCCTGTTGCGGCGTTCGGCCGATGTGAACTCGCAATTCATCCGCGTGCCGCTCGACCTGAAGAGCCCGCACGGCCTGGCCCTGCTGTCCTGCCTGATCAACTCGACGCCGGGCACGGTGTGGGTGGAGATCCTTCCCGACGGCCACGAGCTGCTGCTCCACGTCTTCGATCTGCACGACGAGGCGTGGTGGGTGCACACCATCAAGACGCGTTACGAACAGCCGATCATCGAGGTGTTCGAGACGCCCGAACCCGGAGGAGGCCGGACATGACGACCGCGACGCTGCTCTCGGCGGCGACCCTTTTCGCGCTGGCCTGCGTGGTGCTGGCCATGCTGTTGTGTACGCTGCGCCTGATGATCGGACCATCGGCACAGGACCGCGTGCTGGCGCTCGACACGCTGTGGATGTGCGTGATGGTGCTGGCGCTGCTGCTGGGCATCCGCCACGGCAGCCAGATCTATTTCGAGGCCGCGCTGATCATCGCGCTGCTCGGCTTCGTATCCACGATCGCGCTCGCCAAGTTCCTGATGCGCGGGGAGGTGATCGAATGAGCGCGTCCGCACCACCGCCCGAAGGAAAGCGCTCCCCTCCCTCGGGGAGGAGGTCGCGCAGCGACAGGAGGGCAGCCCAATGAGCGGTGCCGAATCCCTGCCGTGGTGGGCGGCGATCCCGGTGGCCCTGCTGCTGGTGCTGGGCGGCATCGTCACCCTCGTCGGCACGCTCGGCCTGGCGCGCCTGCAGAGCTTCTACCAGCGCATCCACGGCCCCGCGATCAGCATCGCGCTCGGCGCCGGCTGCATCCTGGTGGCATCGATGCTGTACTTCACCGTGACACAGTCGCGCCTGGTGATCCACGAGTTGCTGATCAGCGTCTTCGTGCTGATGACCGCGCCGGTGGTGTCGATGCTGATCATGCGTGCCGCGGTGTACCGCGACCTGCGTGCCGCGCGCGAGATGGACCCGGCGAACGATGCGGGCAATTCGTGAGGGCTCGCGGCACGGCGG
>JAKJFB010000175.1 GCA_022705125.1 Pseudomonadota bacterium | reverse complement strand
GGGTGCTCGAGCGCCGATGGCTCGCGATACGCGGGATTGTCGGGCCGCTATCCAGAGTACAGATGGTTTTACAACACCCTCTTCAGCCGGACCTACAACTTGCCGCCGACCAGGTGCGTTGCCAGGTCGATCAGCAGCAGCGTCAGCATGCCCACGCAGGAAGCCTCGATGATCACGCGCCCCAGGCTCCAGCGCTCGCCCTCGGCAGCCTCGTCGAGGCGATAGACGATCGGGAAGGCCACGATGAAGTACAGGGCGTAGAAGTACGAGCCGTAGGCCAGCATGCGATCGAGGTCCTCGTACCACACGTTCGAGAAGTCGTTGGGCGCGAGCTTGAAGTAGAAAGCCGTTTCGCCCCAGCCCCAGAACAGCGACACCGCGCCCACGATCACCGCCCATGCCAGTCCGCGCGCGAGCGGCGCCCACGACAGCGTCATGGTGCGGATGCGGCGCATCAGGATCACGGCGCTGGTGTGGTACACGATGAAGAACGCGGTCGCGTTGAAGTACATCGAGGGCGGCACTTTCATGTGCGCGCCGAGAGCCGTGGCCTCGTCGGGGCCGACCAGCGCGGAGTCCAGGTACAGCGTTACCTCCGGGAAGCGGTAGCGCATGCCGAGCACCTCGAAGAAGTACTCGGTGTGGAAATAGGTGGCGAGAACGATCCACCAGAACATGAACACGTTGAACTTGAACCAGTAGCTGCGGTGCCAGGCGATGCCGGAGTTGCGCCTGAGGAACCAGGGCAGCAGCACGCAGTAGGGCAGCCACATCAGCAGGTTCTGCGTGATGTTCCAGAAGTTGCCGGTATCGAGCCAGCCCATCTGCTGCACCACGATGTTGTAGACGAACCAGAACGGGATGAAGGTCAGGAAGAACTTCTCGCCCCAGGCCTTGTCGGGATTCTGCGAGAACCAGTAACCGGGCAGGATGGCGCGCGAGGAGGGCTTGTCGTTCATGGTGCGGGCTCTTCCGGGCGTGTTGTTGACGTGTGGTGAGTTTCCAGAATAAAACAGTATACTGCAAATGTTTTTCGGGGGCGGCGCGCACGGTGCGGGCCGCGGCGGATCGTGCCGGACCAGGGAGCGAGCGGATGGGTGTTCAGAGCATCGGGCAATTGCGCCAGCGCGCCGGGAGTTTCGACTGGGGCAGCGCCTACGAGATCCCGGACGTGCGCGGCGAGGTCGCGATCGTCGGTGTCGGCGAATCGCAGTACAGCGGTCCTTCGGGCCGCACCGCGAAGGAGATGGCCCTCGTCGCCGTCGAGAGGGCCATCGCGGATGCCGGTCTCGCGCCGGCGGACATCGACGGGCTGATGTCCACCGCCAACGTCGCGGACCAGCTGATGCCTGAGGACTTCCACGCACACTTCGGTACCTCGCACCCGATGTGGTACAGCGGCGAGGGCGGCGGCATGGTCTGGGCCGCGACCTGCCCAGAGCAGGCCGCCGAGGCGCTGCGCGCGCGCAAGGCGCGGCACATCATCAACGTCTTCTCGGTTGACTGGGCCTCGCGCCGCGCCGCGGGGACCGGCACGCCCGGGGACTACCACGCCAACGAGCCGATGAAGGCGCTGTTCGAGGTGCCCTTCGGCTGGTATCCGCAGCCGGTGTACATGGCGACGCAGGCCTGCCGCCACATGCACGACTACGGCACCACGCCGGAGCAGCTCGGCGAACTCGCGGTGACCTTCCGTCGCCACGCCAACAGCCATCCCGGTGCCGTGATGCGCGCGAAGACACTGAGCATGGAGCAGTACCTCGCAAAGCCCATGCTCGCGGATCCGCTGCGCATGGAGGACTGCTGCCTGGTTTCGGATGGCGCCGCGGCCTTCGTGATGAGCACGCCGGAGCGCGCGCGCGACCTGCCGCATGCGCCGGTCATCGTCGAGGGCATCGGTCGCGGCGTGATCCACAACGCGCCCTACATCTCGCAGCAGAAGGTACTCACGGCGACGCCGCAGACCTTCGCCGCGCCGTGGGCTTTCGCGATGGCCGACATCACGCCGGCCGAGGTGGACGTGATCGCGCTGTACGACTGCTTCTCGATCACGGCGCTGATGATGATCGAGGACATGGGCTTCTGCGCCAAGGGCGAGGGTGGTGCCTTCGTCTCCGGCGGGCGGCTCGGTTTCGACCGCCCGCGCCGCAGCGGTGGGCTGCCGTGCAACACGCACGGCGGACTGATGTCGCACGCCTACGTGCTCGGCATCGCGCACGTGGTAGAGATCGTGCGCCAGCTGCGCGGCGAGGCCGCGAACCAGGTGAGCGATGCCCGCGTCGGGCTGTACGGAGGATTCACCGCCGAAGAGGCGGCCACACTGATTTTGCGGAGAGCCTGAGCATGTCCAGTTTCGGTCCCGACAGCGATGACTCAATGGCCTTGCCGTTCTGGAGTGCCGCGCGCGAGGGCAGGCTGGTGCTGCCCTACGATCGCGCCAGCGGGTGTTGCACGTGGTATCCGCACGCCGGCTCGGACATCGAGTGGCGCGAGGTGCGAGGCCCGGCGACGCTGGTGGCGTGGTCCGTCGTGCGCGCGCCGATCAACCCCGAATTCAGGGCGCCCTACGCACCGGCGCTGGTGAGCCTCGATTGCGAGCCGCACGTGCGGCTGGTGACGCAGATCGTCGACTGCGACTTCGCGGATCTGCGCTGCGACATGCCGCTGGAGCTTTGCTTTCGCACGCTCGAGCCGATCAGGCGTGCGCCTTTCCGCGCGCCGGTGTTTCGTCCGGCATCGAATTGACTATTCGGCGCGCGCTCGTTTGCGCAAAATTCACCCGCGCGCTGGTGTGGCATGTGCTATAGACAGTGAGTGGAATCTTCGTGGATTCCCAACCATCAGCAACGGGAGACTACCGATGGCAGAGAAGAAACCGGCGAAGAAGCCTGCAGCCAAGAAGGCCGCAGCCAAGAAACCCGCCGCAGCGAAGAAGCCGGCTGCGAAAAAGGCCGTGGCGAAGAAGCCTGCGGCAGCAAAGAAGCCCGCCGCCAAGAAGGCCGCAGCGAAGAAGCCGGCAGCGAAGAAGCCGGCAGCGAAGAAGCCCGCCGCGAAGAAACCTGCCGCGAAGAAAGCCGCAGCGAAGAAGTAGTTGTTCCCCTGCGCCCGATGCACACGGACGTGTCGGGCAGCTTCCGCCGCGTCGGGCGGCCTGCGTTCGCCGCCCGCACGGCAGAGTTCCTCCTCCTCAGTCCACCGCCGCAGCACGCACCAGGTTGAGCGCGGGATCATTCGGCGCATTTTCCACGCAGCGCGTCCCCGCGGGGTGGTAGATGTAGGCGACGCAGCGGTTGCAGCTCGTGCAGCCCGACTGCCGGGTTTCCCCGCT
The DNA here is from genome assembly GCA_022705125.1 of Pseudomonadota bacterium. The sequence goes on along the minus strand of JAKJFB010000175.1, from coordinate 3,042 downwards.
CCTGAACCTGTTCACCAGTCCCGTGTCGTGGATCAGCGCGCGTGCCATCACCACGCAGTCGAAGCCCTCGCTCATCGCGCGCTCGGCGTTGTCCAGCGACTTCACGCCGCCCAGGTAGGCCAGCGGCATCGTCACCGCGGCGCGCACCTTGCGCGAGTGCTCCAGGAAGTACATCTCGCGAAACGTCATCGAGCGCGGACCGGTGAGCGAGCTCAGCCTGATCGCCAGGCGCGACAGCGGATCGCTGCCGAGCATGCGGGCCATCTCGTCCTGGTCGACGAGGCTGCCGAACATGAACCAGGTCGACTCCACGTTGCGTCCGCCCGAGAGCACCAGCAGATCGGCGCCGGCGCGCTCCAGCGCGCGCGCCGTGACCACGGCATCGTCGGCGTCGGCACCACGCCTGGGCCCGTCCGCGACGTTGATCTTGGCGATCACCGCCAGATCGGCGCCCACCGCTTCCTTCACCGCGGCCAGTACCCGCGCCGGGAAACGCACGCGGTTTTCCGCGTTGCCCCCGTATTCGTCGGTGCGCGTGTTGTCGAGCGGTGAGATGAACTGGTTCAGCAGGTAGCCGTGCCCCATGTGCAGTTCTACGGCGTCGAAGCCCGCCTCGCGCGCGAGTTTCGCGGCGTCGACGAACTGCTGCGTCACCAGGTCCATGTCGGCCGTCGTCATCGCGCGCCGGCGCCAGTTGCCCGCGAGCAGGCCCGCCTTGTTGAGGCCCGATACCGAGCTCATCGTCGCGCCCTTGACCTTCACGCCGGTGACGAAGCTGCCGCCGTGCGTGATCTGCGCCGAGATCGCGCCGCCTTCGGTGTGCACTGCGTCGGTGAGCACGCGCAGGTCGGACAGGATCCCGGGGCGCATCCAGATCTGGTTGGGCAGCGTGCGGCCGACTTCGCTCACCGCCACGTAGGCCACCGTTGTCAGCGCGACGCCGCCTGCGGCAAGATCGCGATGATGCTGCACCAGCGCGCGCGTGGGCGCGCCGTCCAGGCACATGGCTTCGTTGGCGCCGGACTTGATGAAACGGTTGCGCAACTGCAAGGGTCCGATGGCGACGGGATCGAATGGGGACGGCGCGGTGCTCATGCGGGTGATTCTCCTGGGAAGCGGCGCGCGCATGATCGGGCGGGCACAGTGACTTTGCAAGGCGCGTCGGGGGCGGGCGAATGGAACCGGGATTGCTGATCGTCGCGTCGGGCGCGATCGCGCTGTCGTGGCTGATGGCCGTGGCCGGTGGCGCCAAACTGCGCCATCAGCGGGATCATGCGCGCGCCCTCGATGCCTACGCGCTGCTGCCCGAGGGGGCGGGGCGCTGGCTCGTGCCGGTGCTGGGCGCCGTAGAGTGCGCCGCCGCGCTCGCCATCTGGCCGCGGGGAACGCGCGCGGCGGCGGCCTTGCTGATACTCGCGCTGCTGGTGCTGTACTCCGGGGCCATCGCGATCAACCTGCTGCGCGGACGCCGTGACATCGCGTGCGGTTGCGGCGGCGCGGCGACCCACGTGCCGCTGAGCGGCTGGCTGCTCGCGCGCACCGCCTTGATGGCTGCCGCGCTCGCGCTGCACGAGGCGCCGCAGGCCCTGGCGCTTGCCGGCGCATCATGGCCGTCGGCGCTGGCGGCGCTCGCGGTCGCGACGCTGCTGGTGCTGCTCTACAATGGCGCGAACTTTCTGCTTTCCCGCGACACCCTGCTGCAGGACGACTGAATGTCGCGTGCCGGCGTCGCATCTTCGGAGGACGCATGACCGATATCGAGTTCGAGAATCGCGACGGCGTGGGCCTCATCACCTTCGCACGACCCGAAACGCTGAACGTGTTCAGCCCCGGGATGATGGCCGGGCTGGGCGATCTGTATCGGCACTGCGACGCCGACGAGTCCGTGCGTGTGGTGGTGGTGACGGGGCGCGGCACGGCGTTCTGCGCCGGGGCCGACCTCTCGGGCGGCGAGGTGTTCGCGGCGCACGGCGAGCTGGACTTCAGTTCCTGCCCGCTGTCCATGCAGGCCTGGGAATTGCGCAAACCGGTGATCGCCGCCTGCAACGGGCACGCCATCGGCGTCGGGCTCGGTATCGCGGTGCAATGCGACATGCGCATCGTGGCGCGCGGCGCGAAGTACGGCTTCCTGCAGAACCGCCGGGGCGTGGTGGCCGATTTCGGGGTCGAGTGGCTGCTGCCGCGGCTGATCGGTTTCGAGCGTGCCTTCGAGATGCTGGTGCGCGGCTCGCGCATCGACGGGGCGGAGGCGGCGGCCTGGCGCCTCGCCGGGCGCGCGGCCGAGGCGCAGGAGGTTTTGCCGCTCGCGCTGGAGATCGCCGATGACATGGTGCGCAACTGCTCGCCGCTGGTGATGGGCATGCACAAGCGCCTGCTGTGGCGAGCGCTGGAGACGGGGCGCGATGACTTCGTCGCGCTGGAGACGCGCGCGCTGCACCACAGCATGCGCCAGCCCGATGCGCTGGAGGGCGGCATGGCGTACGTGGAGAAGCGCGCGCCGCGCTGGGACGAACACTACGCGGCGCGCTGGCCGGATTTCCTGTAGGTCCGGATTTATCCGGACATTACCCTCTCACTGGTCCGCAACGGCGACGACGTAGCGGTCGCGCCCGGCGCGCTTGCCGTCGTACAGAGCATGGTCCGCGCGCTCGAGCACGTCGTCCAGTTCCTCTTCATCGCCGGCCCGGGCCAGGCCGAGCGTGGCCGTGACGCGGATCGTTCGCGCGTCGGCTATCGGTACGGGAGTCTCGCGGATGCTCGTGACCAGGCGTTGCGCCGACAGCCCGGCCTCCGCGACCGATCTGCACTGCACGAGCCAGAGGAATTCCTCGCCGCCGAAGCGGTACAGGGGTTCGTTGCCGCGCAGGACGCGCCGCATCGTTGCGGCGAGGTGTCGCAACACCATGTCGCCGACGGGATGGCCATAGCTGTCGTTGATGCGCTTGAAATGGTCCACGTCGATCATCGCCAGGTACAGCCCGCTGCCATTGCGCCGGGCTTCCTTGCTTGCGGCACAGCTCGAAATCGTTCTCCATGCCGTGA
>JAKJFB010000174.1 GCA_022705125.1 Pseudomonadota bacterium | reverse complement strand
CGACGCCTGGTCGCAGAACTACGGCTTCGTGCCGTTCACGGTGGAGGAGTTCAACGACGTCGGCAAGCTGATGACGCTGCTGCTGCCGGACGATTACGTGCAGATCGCCGAGGTCGACGGCGAGCCGGCCGCGTTCATCGTGGCGATGCCGAACATAAACGAAGTGACCGCCGGGCTGCGCGGGCGCCTGCTGCCGCTGGGCTGGCTGCGCCTGCTGTGGGGGCTGAAGGTGCGTCACCCGCAGAGCGCGCGGGTGCCCCTGATGGGCGTGCGCAAGAAGTTCCAGCAGTCGCGGCTCGGTCCGGGCCTGGCCTTCATGGTGATCGACGCGGTGCGCAAGGGGTTGTGCGCGCGCGGCGTGCGCGAAGTCGAGCTGTCGTGGATACTCGAGGACAATTCCGGCATGCGCAGCATCATCGAGGCCATCGGCGGCCAGGTGTACAAGCGCTACCGCATCTACGAGAAGGCGATATAGCCCATGAACGGGAAGGTCAGGAACAGGCCATTCGCCGCGCTGGTGCTCGCGGGCGACCGTTCGAGCAGCGACCCGCTGGTCGCGGCGTCAGGGCGTGGCTGCAAGGCGCTGGTGGAGATCGACGGCACGCCGATGATCCTGCGGGTGCTGGATGCGCTCGGGCATTCGGCTGAGGTGGGGGAGATCACGATCTGCGGTCCGTCGCGGGAAAGCATCGCGACCGAGGCGCGCCTGCAGCACCTGATCGCGGAGCAGCGCATCGGCTGGCAACCGCCGCAGGCCACGCCCAGCACCAGCGCCTGGCAGGCACTGGCGGCGACGCCGTCCGCCACGCCGGTGCTGCTCACCACCGCGGACCATCCGCTGCTGCGCAGCGACATCATCGATCACTTCTGCCGCGAGGCGCTCGCTACGGGGGCCGACGCCGTGGTCGGTCTCGCGCCCTACGCCCTGGTGCGCGAGCTGTTCCCGGGCATGCGCAAGACGGTGCTGCGCTTCAGCGACGACGAGTACTGCGGCTGCAACCTGTTCGCGTTCCTCACGCCGGCCGGCCGGCAGATGGCCGAACGCTGGCGCGCGGTCGAGGCCGAGCGCAAGTCGCCGCTCAAGGTGATGAAAATGCTGGGCTGGCTCTCGGTGCTGCGCTACCGCTTCGGCTGGTTGTCGCTGGCGGGCGCCGAGCGCGCGCTGTCGCGGCGCATGGGGCTCAGGCTGGCTGCGGTGAGGATGCCCTTCGGTGACGCGGCGGTGGACGTCGATTCGCTGTCGGATCACGAACTGGTGCAGCAGCGCCTGCGCGCGCTGCGCGGCGCGGCCTGATCGCGGGACTCAGCGCGACGCGTCGTTGCGCAGCGCGAAGCTCGCGAGCTCGCGGCCGGCGAAGGCGCGCGTGGCGGCGTCGAAGCGTCGCGCGCTGACCCGCACCCGCCATGACGCGCCGTCGCGGATGATGTCGTAGAGATTGTATTCCGCGGGGTAATTCGACAGCACGCCGGCGGCGGAAGCCGAGGGAATGCCGAATACCGGGATCTCGCTGCCCGGGATGCGGATCACGCTCTGGAGCGCGCGGTGACGATGGCCGTGCAGCACCATGTCCACGGGATGACGCGCGAGCAGCGCGCACAGCGCGGGCGCATCCACCAGGCGCTTGCGCCATTTCTCCTCGCCCGGCACGGGCGGATGGTGCAGCACCAGCACGCGCAGCAGTCCGCTGCCGCGCAGGCGTTCGAGGATAGCCGCGAGACGCTCGATCTGGCGCTTGCCGAGACGGCCGGTCGCCATGAACGGAGGCGAGGGCACCGCGCTGTCGAGACCGATGAATGCCAGCGGTCCGCGCACCCGCAGCAGCGGAAACAGCTGCTCCGCCCCGTGCTCCGCGCTGCCGTCATCCGAGCTCATGTAGCTGCTCCACAGCCCGAGCGACTCCGCCCAGGGCGTGCGCACATAGCGGTCGTGATTGCCCGGAACCACGGTCACCGCCTCGGCCGGTCCCAGCTGGCGCAGCCAGTCGCTCGCCTCGCGGAATTCCCCGGGCAGGGCGATGTGCGTGAGATCGCCGCTGACGACCGTGTGACCGGGCGCGATCGCGTGCAGGTCGGCACTCAGCGCAGCGAGCATCTCGGGCCGGTGTTCGTGGCGGCGCCGGCGCCGCCACGACAGGTAGCCGAGCACGCGCTTGCTCGCCAGCTGGCTCCAGCGCACGCCGGAGAGATCCGAGAGGTGCGGGTCGGAGATCTGCGCGAAGCGGAACGCCGGGGCGTCCGCGGCGGCCTCGCTCACGCGCCGGTCCGCAGCGTGGCGAAGGCAGCGATGATGCGATCGACCTGGTCGTCGCTGTGCGCGGCGCTGACGCTGCAGCGCAGCAGGCTGAACGCAGAGGGCGAGGCCGGCGGCACCACGAGGTTCACGTAAATGCCCTGCTCCAGCAGCTGCGGCCACCAGCGCAGCGCGGTCTCGCGGTCCTCGATCCGCACCGCGACCACGGGGCTGGCTTGCGGTCCCAGCGTGAAGCCGAGCCCTTGCAGTCCCGCATAGAGCCGCTCGGCATTGTGCCACAGCCGCGTGCGCAGCTGCGGGCGCTCCTGCATGAGGCGCAGCGCCACGCGCGTCGAGGCGATCACGGCCGGGGAGGGCGAGGCAGTGAAGATGTAGGAACGGATCGAGAAGCGGATCGCTTCCAGCTGCGCATGGTTGCTCACGCAGTAGCCGCCGATGGAACCGAGACTCTTGCTGAAGGTGCCGACCACGAAGTCCACGGCCTCCTCCACGCCGGCGGCCTCGGCGAGACCGCGGCCGCGCTCGCCCAGCACGCCCAGCGAATGCGCCTCGTCGACCATCAGGCAGAAATCGTACTGCTTCTTCAACTGCGCAATTTCCGCCAGCGGCGCGATGTCGCCCAGCATGCTGTAGAGGCCCTCGAGGATCACCAGCGTGTTCGCGGCCCGCTCGCCGAGGCGTGCCAGCTTGCGCTCGAGGTTTTCGACATCGTTGTGGCGAAAGCGGATGATCTCGGCGCCGCCGAGGCGCACGCCGTCGTAGATGCTGGCGTGGCTGTCGGCGTCGAGCATCACCACGTCGCCGCTGCCGGCGAGCGTCGCGCCCATGCCCATGGTCGCGCTGAAGCCGGTCGAGAACACGATTGCGTGGCGCCGGCCATAGAAGGCCGCGAGCTCGCGCTCCAGCGCAACGTGCTCGGCGAAGGTGCCGTTGGCCATGCGCGACCCGGTGGTGCCGGTGCCCTGTTCGGCCAGCGCGCGCTGGGCCGCCGCGATGCACTCCGGATCGAAGGTGAGGCCGAGGTAGTTGTTGGTGCCCGCGAGGATCACGCGACGCCCGTCGACGATCGCCTCGGTGGGCGAGAGGATCTTCTCGGTGACGGCGCCGAAGGGCCGGATGCCGAGCCCGTCGAGCTCGGCGCGCACGCCGGCCATCGCCTGGAATTTATCGAGGAGTTTCATGACGTGGACAACCTCGTGATTTCCCGCGCCAGGTCGCTCACGGTATGGATGCCTGACAGCGAGTTCAGCGGAAACGAGATGTCGAACTCGTCCTCGACCTGCTCGATGACTTCCATCACATCGATCGAGGACAGGCCGAGCTCGCCAGCGAGGTCGCTGGCCTCGGTGATCGTGGTCTTGGCCTTGCCGAGGGCGCCGAGAATTTCCAGCACCCGCGCCAGGCAGGGTTCGTAACGTGCCATCGTGCGTTTTCCCGAGTCGATGCGCCCAGTTGCGCCTTCGCCCCGGATTATACTGAGCCGGCCGCGGGACGCATCCTCCCGCATTCTCCCTAATGTTGGTGATTTTCAGACCCGTGCCCGAACCGAACACGAATACACCGCCGCGCGTGTGGGTGATCGCCGCCTACCGCGCCGGCGAGCAGAGCCAGCTCCTCGCGCTCGCCGAGGCGCTCGGCTGGCCGTTCGAGGTCAAGCAGCTGCGCCATCGCTGGCAGGGCGCGCTGTTCAACCTCGTGCGCGGTACCGGGCTGCGGGGCATCGACTTGGCGGCGTCCGCGGCGCTCGTCGCGCCGTGGCCGGACGTGGTGATCGCCGCCGGCATGCGCAACGAGCCCGTGTGCCGCTGGATCCGCAGGGCATCGGGCGGCAGGACGCGCATCGTGCACATCGGGCGGCCGTGGGCGGATGCGCACAATTTCGACCTCGTGATCACCACGCCGCAGTACCGCTTGCCCGAGGATCCGCGCGTGCTGCAGAACACGCTGACGCTGCATCGCGTCACGCCGCAGCGCCTCGCGGCGGCGCGCGAGCAGCACGGCGCGAGGCTCGCGGCGTTGCCCTCGCCGCGCATTGCGGTGATCGTGGGCGGCCCCAGCGGGCCCTATGCCTTCGGGCCGCGCGCCGGGGCGCGGCTCGGGCGCCAGGCTTCGCGGCTGGCCGAGGCGCTCGGCGGCAGCCTGATGATCACCACCAGCGCGCGCACGCCGCGCGCGGCGCTCGCCGCACTGCGCGCCAGCATCAGCGCGGCGCACGAGCTCTACGAATGGAAGGCCGGGGATGCGCAGAATCCCTACTTCGCGTATCTCGCCTGCGCCGAGCGCCTGATCGTCACCTTCGACAGCATCTCGATGCTGTCCGAGGCCTGCGCCACCGGGCGTCCCGTCTACATGTTCGATCTCGCGCGCGAGCACGGCGCGGGCGCACCGCAGGGCGCTGCCGACCGCAGCCTGCGTTCGCTGGGCTATGCCCTGCTGATGCGCTTCGGTCCGCGCCGGCTCGGTCGCGACATCGGCCTGGTGCACGAGCAACTGCTGCGCGACGGGCGCGCCGCCTGGCTGGGCGAGCCGGGCGAGCCGCGCCCCGGCGCGGCCGGCGCTGACATCGAGCGCGCGGTGGCGCCCGTGAAGGCGTTGCTGGCTTAGGGGGATTGCCGCACGGCGCGGCCGCTCTCGAGCCGGTACACGCGATCGGCGATGTCGACCAGGCCGGACTCGTGGGTGATGGTGAGGATGGTCAGCGACCCGCGCAGGCGCTCCAGCGTCTGGCGCACGGCTTCGGCGCTCTCCGCGTCGAGGGCGCTGGTGGCTTCGTCGAGTATCAGCAACTGGGGACGGCGCACGAGCGCGCGCGCGATCACGATACGCTGGCGCTGTCCGCCCGAGAGCCGCCCGCCGCGCTCGCCGACGTTGCTGTGCATGCCCTCGGGCAGCGCGCTCACGAAGTCCCAGGCACCAGCGGCGCGCAGCGCGTGCTCGATATCGGCTTGCGACAGCTCGCTGTCGCCGAGACTCACGTTGTGCGCGATGCTCTCGTGCAACAGCAGGGTTTCCTGGGGCACGTAGCCGATGGAGCGCCGCCACTGCTTGATGTCCATCGAATCGAGGGGGGTGCCGTCCAGCGTGATGCGGCCCGCGTCGGGCCGGATCAGGCCGATCAGCAGGTCCACTACCGTGGTCTTTCCGGCGCCCGAGGGACCGATCAGGGTCACCAGCTCGCCGGCCGGGATCTCGAGGCTGAGGTCGTCGAGCACGCGCCGCTCGTCGTAGGCGAAGCAGACCCCTTCCATGCACAGCCGCGTGGCGAGCACGGGACGCTCGCCGCCGCGCAGCTCCTCTTCCTCGGCCTGCGCCTCGGCGATGGTGCGCTGCATCGACCAGTAGGCGCTCTCGCTCAGCGTCATCTTCTGGTACTGCTTCTGCACCTTGCCCAGAAGCGCCACCATCTGCCCGACCACCACCACCAGCACCATCACCGTGGCGAAGGGCATCGCGAATTTCGCCAGCGCCACGTAGATGCCGCCGGCGATGATCAGCGCGAACAGGAATTCCTGCGTCGATTCCAGCAGTGCGCTGCCGAGCGCCTGGCGCTCCAGGGCGCGGTTCAGTCGCGTGGTCTCCATCGACAGCACCGCGTCCGCGAGATGCTCGCGGCCCATGCCCTTCAGCGGCTTCACCGAGCCCAGCGTGTCGGTCATCGTGGCCATCAGTGACAGCAGCACCGAGGTCTGCTTGCGGCCCGCCTTCTTGGTGATGCGCACCAGCGAGTGCGAAAGGCCGATGATCACGGCACCGGCGACGATGCCGGTGAGAGTCGCCCGCCACGACACCGCGATCGCCACGGCGCCGTAGACCACCGCCTGGGCGAGGAAGGTGAGGGCGGTGGCGCCGTTGACGAAGGATTCGGAGGCGCGCGCGGCCTCGGTGGCGAGCGCGTTGGTCAGCTTGCCCACGGGCTGGCCGAGAAAATACTCCCAGCGGCTGCGCATGATCGCGCGCAGCAGCTCGAGGCGAAGATCCGTTGCCAGGCGAGCCGCGGTGTACCCGACCTGGCGCTTGGCGAACAGCAGCAGCAGGCTCTTGCAGCCGATCGCGAACACCACGATGAGCAGCATGTTGCCGAGACTTGGCGCGATGCCCAGTACGCCCAGCGCGCCGCGCACGGAC
>JAKJFB010000173.1 GCA_022705125.1 Pseudomonadota bacterium | reverse complement strand
GGCGGGTGCAATCCTCGTGCGTGAAAAGACCGGTCGTCACAGCTGACATCATCCTGCGTGTTACTGCCCGAAGCATACTACAGCGATGCGCATCGGCAGGATTCGCGCCGCTTCATTGCACCAGATCAATGCGGCTGGCGATGGCCGGGGGCAGTCTGCCTGCCGTGGGTCCGGCTTCAGCCGGACAAATGTCCGCATGAATGCGGACCTACGGGGTAATCGTCCGCATGAATGCGGACCTACGGGGTAATCGTCCGCATGAATGCGGACCTACGGGGATTCTCCCGGAGGATGTCGCGATGCAGATGCAGGAAGACATGGTCCGCACCATCGAGCAGCACGTGCGCGATACGGCGGCGGAAATCGGCCGCGACGAGTTGTCGCCGCGCCTCATCGCGGCGCTGCGCAAGGTGCCGCGCGCGCGCTTCGTGCCCCCGGGCGAGGAGCGTTTTGCCTTCAGCGACTCGCCGCTGCCGATCGGGCACGGGCAGACCATCTCGCAGCCGTACATCGTGGCGCTGATGACCGAACTGATCGACCCGCAGCCCGGGCACCGCGTGCTCGAGGTGGGCAGCGGCTCCGGTTACCAGGCCGCGATACTGGCCGAGCTGGTGAGCGAGGTGTACGGCATCGAGATCGTGCCCGCGCTCGCGCGCCGGGCCGCCGACGTGCTGCGCGAGCTCGGTTACGCCAACGTCACCGTGAAAGCCGGCGACGGCTGGCACGGCTGGCCGGAGCACGCGCCCTTCGACGGCATCGTGGTCACGGCCGCGGGCGCGGGCGTGCCTGAGCCGCTGAAGCAGCAGCTACGCATCGGCGGCAAGCTGGTGCTGCCGGTCGAGGACGAGGCCGGCTGGCAGAATCTCGATGTGATCGAACGCACCGGCGAGAAGAGTTTCCGCACGCGCCACGTGATCCCGGTGCGCTTCGTGCCGTTGACGGGAAAACATTGAGATCGACGGCGTGGGTCCGGATTCATCCGGACAAGGTTTTTTTGCCGTCGCACTCGTCCGCATAAATGCGGACCCACGTGGGTCCGGATTGATCCGGACAGCGTGTTTTGCCGGTAATGTCCGTCCGCATATACTGCTGCCACACCAAACGATGCAGCCACTCATGTCCGATGCATTGACGACCGCAATCGACGCCGGCGCTACGCCCGAAGCGCCGCGGCGCCGGCGTGCCCATGCGGCGCCAACGAACGCCGCGCCCTTCGCGCAGCACATCGCCGCCTTCTACCCCTATCCCAACCCGCAACAGACTGTCACGGGCGGATCGACGCGCGCCGACGGCGAGGAGCGCGGCCCGGCGCCGGCGGGCAAGGCCGCCGCCCTCGCCAGGCGCCGCAACGGTCGCGGGCAAGCCTGACCGGCAATTTCCGCGCGTCGCGCGAGTGCGTTAATTCTCCGTAAATTGCTGCCGCGCACGCGCCGCGCAGCCCGGCTGGGCCGCGAAGAGCTTCGCCGAGCGCGCCGAATACATGAACCGCGCGCTGAAGGTGCTGCTGGCGCGGCAGGACGAGATCGTCGACACCGTGGTGCGCGAAACCGGCAAGGCGCGCTCGGACGCGATGAGCATGGAGATCTTCGCCGCCGCGGATTCGCTGTGCGACTACGCGAAGAACGCGCGGAAGCTCCTCAGGACGCGCAAGGAGCGCGTGCACGGCCTGATGGGCATCGCGAAGCAGCTGCGCATCGTGTACCGCCCGCTCGGCGTGATCGGCATCATCACGCCGTGGAACGGCATTCGCGATAGGGGGCGGCATTCATGCCGACAGCAGCCCCGATGAAATCCCAGTCGCCATGAATGGCGACCTACGGGGTTGTTGTCGCCATGAATGGCGACCTACGGGGTTGTTGTCGCCATGAATGGCGACCTACGCGGTAAAGCGCTCGCGCAGCTCGCGCCGCTCCGCGGGGCCCACGCCCATCGCCTCGTCGAGGAAACGCTCCAGCGAGCCGTAGTCGCGCCGGATCGCCTCCAGCGCGGCTTCGATGTACTCGCGGCGCGTCTCCATCATCGGGCGGATCAGCTGCGGATCGAGGCGCCCGCCGGCCTCGCCGCCGTACTTGCGCAGCACGCGGTCCATCTCGCGGTCGATCGGGAAATAGCGGCCCGACAGCAGGTAATCGGCCACGATATCGTCCTCGGCCACACCCAGCGCCGCCAGGATCATCGCCGCGCCGAAACCGGTGCGGTCCTTGCCGGCGGCGCAGTTGATCATGAAGCCGCCGTCCTCCAGCGCCAGCAGCTCGCCCAGCATGCGGCGGAACTGCGGCGCGTGGTGGCGCACGAACTCGCGGTTGATCTCTTCCATGAACGCCGCCATGTCGGCGGGTCCGGCGCCGCGCTCGGCGACCTGCTGGAAGAACGAGCTGGTGCTGCCCGGATCGACGGTGAGCCCCACGATGCGCGTCGAGGGCGGCAGCCGCGTCGGCTCGATCACGTGCTCGTCTTCGCGGCGGAAATCGCAGCAGACACGGATGTCCAGCGCCGCCACGACTTCCCGGTCGCGCTCGCTCAGGGCCGCCGTGTGCCCGGAGCGGAACAGCCGGCCCCAGCGCACGCGCCGGCCATCGGCGCCGCGGTAGCCGCCCATGTCGCGGAAATTGGTGCCGGCTTGCAGCGGCACGTTGCGTTGCGCGGCGGTGACGCCCTCGCCCTGCTCGGGCTGCAGGTGGAAATAATGCCGCGGCCCCTCGAGCCCCGAGATGCGCACGCCGCGACGCGCCGCGCGCGCCACCGGCTCGGCCCCGGGCGCCGCATCGGGCGCGGCGTGGGCGCGGACTTCCACGCCCGCGTCGCTGAACTCCTCGGTCCAGCTCAGGAGGTAGTCGCCCTCGGGAGTCTGCTCCACGTGTATCGGAAATGCCTTGCTCATGGTCTCCAGATTTCCTTGCCCAGTCCGCTCATCCAGAATGCATCGGTCAGCCGCGTGATGAATTCGACCTGCCGTTCCGCGGCCTCGGCGCCCAGCGGGTCGATGCCCAGGAGTCCGCGGTACAGCGGCGCCATGGTGACGTAGGACATCACGATATTGTTGAAGCCCATCACGATCCACGGGCGCAGGCGCGAGGCGCTGGGGCTCTGCGCGACACCGGGATCCATCGCGCTCGAGCTGCTCTCGATCAGCGGCTTGAACAGCTGCTCGATGATCAGCTCCGAACCGGGGCCTCCGGAGAGCGCCTCGTGCTGCAGCAGACGCGCGAGGTTGGGGTTATCGATGTGCATGCGCACCAGCCGCGCCTGCCAGCCGCGAATGCGCTCGGGCGTGATCGCGCCCTCCTGCAGCTCGCGCAGCGGTGCGTTGAACTTCTCCAGCAGCCGCGCGAGCACCGCGTGATAGAGCGCCTCCTTGTTGCGGAAGTGGTTGTACAGGCTGGGCGAACGGATGCCGACGCGCTCCGCCACGTCGCCGAGCGATGCCGCCTGGTAGCCCTTCTCCGCGAACAGGTCTTCTGCCACGTCGAGCACGCGCTCGGCCGTTGTTTTCATCGAGGCACCTCGCGCAGCCCGGATCGTTGAAGCGGCGCGAGTATAGCACCCGACTAACGACCACTAGCCCATACCCTTTCTTGATCAACTGTCATGTTCGCTTGATTGACTTGGCCAGGGCGGGGGGAAAAGATGGGCGCCCGACAAGAGTACCCGACGGAGAACCCACAGCATGCTGGACATGATCATCAGGGGCGGCAGCGTCATCGACGGCAGCGGAGCGCCCGCGCGCCTCGCCGACGTAGGCATCCGCGGCGGACGCATCGCCGCGATCGGCACCGTGACGGAGGCGGCGCGCGAGGAAATCGACGCCACGGGCCTCACGGTCGCGCCGGGCTTCGTCGACGTGCACACGCATTACGACGCGCAGGCTTTCTGGGACCGCACGCTGAGCCCCTCGTGCTATCACGGCGTGACCACCGTGATCGCGGGCAACTGCGGCTTCAGCATCGCGCCGCTCAACGGCAAGCCCGAGGACAGCGAGTACCTGATGCGCATGCTGGCGCGCGTCGAGGGCATGCCACTGGAGAGCCTGCGCGAGGGCGTGCCGTGGAACTGGCGCAGCTTCGGCGAGTACCTCGACGCGCTCGACGGGAAGCTCGCGATCAACGCCGGCTTCATGGTCGGGCACTCCGCGTTGCGCCGCCACGTGATGGGCGCGCGCGCGGTCGGCAGCCACGCCACCGGGGCCGAGATCGCCGCCATGCAGGAACTGCTGCGCGAATCGATCGCCGCCGGCGGGCTGGGTTTCTCGAGCACCGTGTCGCAGACCCACAACGACGGCGACGGCAAGCCGGTGCCCTCGCGCCACGCCACCGACGAGGAGTTGTTCGCGCTCGCCAGCGTGGTCAAGGAATTTCCCGGCACGTTGCTGGAACTGCTGCCGGGCGTGGGCAGCTTCAGCGACGACGAGAAGGAGCGCATGACGAAGTTCGCGCTCGCCGGCGAGCGCACCGTCAACTGGAACCTGCTGAACCCCAGCTCCCTGATGCCCGACATGCACAAGGCCCAGCTCGCCGCCAGCGACCACGCGGCCGCGCGCGGCGCCACCGTGGTGGCGCTCACGCTGCCGCAGCCGATGACGATCCGCCTGAACCTGGTCAGCGGCTTCATCTTCGACGCGCTGCCGGGCTGGGCCGAGGTGATCGGCAAGCCGCTGCCCGAGCGCAAGGCGGCGTTCGCCGATCCCGCGGTGCGCGCCAGGCTCGAAGCGGGCGCCCGCTCACCCGAGGCCGGGGTGTTCGCGGCGCTGGCGAACTGGCTTTCGTGGACCATCGACGAGGTTTTCGTCGCGGCCAACAAGGCATGGCAGGGCAAGACGGTCGGCGAGCTCGCCGCCGCGCAGGGCAAGACGCCGTTGGACGCACTGCTCGATCTCTCGCTGTCCGAGGACCTGCGCACCTCCTTCGTGCCGCCGATATTCGGCGACGACGACGAATCCTGGCGCCTGCGCGGCGAGGTCTGGACCGACCCGCGCACCGTGATCGGCGCCTCCGATGCCGGCGCGCACCTGGACATGATCGACACCTTCGCCTTCTCGACGCAGGTACTCGAGCACGGCGTGCGCAAGCGCGGCCTGATCAGCCTGGAGCAGGCCGTGCACCAGCTCACCGAGGTGCCGGCGCGCATGGTCGGGCTCGGTGATCGCGGCCGGCTGGCGAGGGCTTCTGCGCCGACGTGGTGGTGTTCGACGCCGACACCATCGCAAGCGGTCCGACGCACACGCGCTTCGACCTGCCCGGCGGCGTGGGCCGCCTGTACGCGGAAGCGCTGGGTGTCGCGCACGTGATCGTGAACGGACGCGAGATCGTGCGCCACGGCGCCTACACGGGTACGCCGGGCGGCAGGATCCTGCGCTCGGGCCGCGACACCGTCACCCTAGGATAAGCCGCCATCGACGCCAGGATGCACAAGCAGGGCCGCCGCGGCGTGATGCACGTCGCGGATGCCTTTGTGTACTCGATGAAGGGATTGCGCGCAGCGTGGGTGCACGAGACGGCCTTCCGCCTGCAATGCGCGCTGCTGGTGCCGCTGGTGCCGCTCGCCTTCCTGATCGCGCGCAGCGCCGTGGAGTTGTCGCTGCTGCTCGCTGCCTGCGGCCTGGTGCTGATGGCCGAGATGTTCAACTCGGCGATCGAACGGCTGGTGGACCGCGTGAGCACCGACATCCACCCGCTCTCCGGCCAGGCCAAGGACCTGGGATCGGCCGGGGTGTTCATCGCGATGATGCTGTTCCTGGTGGTCTGGCTGCCGATCGGCTGGGCCAACCTGCGCGGTTGATCCCGTGGGTTCGGCTTCCGTGGGTCCGCATTCATGCGGACAGGTGCCATGTCCAATGCTGCTGTCGCCATCAATGGCGACCTACGGGGTGTGTGAGTCGGCAGTCATGCCGACAGACACAATCGACGCGCTCCCGCGGGGGGAGCGCGACGATCGGGGATCAGGCGGCTTGCTGGGCCAGTGCCTTGATCTGGCCGTTCAGGCGGCTCTTGTGCCGCGCGGCCTTGTTCTTGTGGATGATGCCCTTGTCGGCCAGGCGGTCGATGACCGGCACGGCTGCCGTGTACGCAGCCTGTGCCTTCGCCGCATCGCCTTCCTTGATGGCCGCGATCACGCGCTTGATGGAGGTGCGGACCATCGAACGGAAGCTGGCGTTATGCTGGCGCTGCTTCTCGGCCTGGCGCGCGCGCTTCTTTGCCTGCACAGTGTTTGCCACGTTGAATCCTCGAAAATTCTGACCGGGAAAAAAGACGGCGGATTATTCGCGGTCGCCCCCCGCCTGTCAAGGCAAAGGGGAAAATGCACGGGGCGCGCGACTCAGAGCCTGTGAATCTTTCGACGGCCGTCGCGAGACCGTCGATTTGCGAGCGAGCCAAGGCGCGCTGCGCGAAAA
>JAKJFB010000172.1:4116-6391 GCA_022705125.1 Pseudomonadota bacterium | reverse complement strand
CAACCCGCGCACCAGCGCCTCCTCCTGGATCGCCACCGCGAAGTCGTACCAGCTGGCAACGCCGAGATCGGTCCAGTGCAGTATGCCCTGCACTTCGGGCCTCAGCGCGAGCTCCCACAGGGCGCCGGCCAGCAACCCGGCCCAGGTGGGCGTGCCAACCTGGTCGGCGACCACCGCCACGCGCTCGCGCTCGCGCATGAGGCGCAGCATCGTCTTCACGAAGTTGTTGCCGTGCGCGGAATAGACCCACGCGGTGCGCACGATCACGCTGCGGCCCGCGCTTTCTTCCAGCACGCGGCACTCCCCGGCAAGCTTGCTGGCGCCGTAGGCCCCGAGCGGCGCGGGCGCGCAGTCCGGCGCATAGGGTCGCGAAGCGCTGCCGTCGAAGACGAAATCGGTCGACACGTGCACCAGCCGGGCGCCGAGCTCGCGCGCGGCGCGCGCGAGGGCTCCGGCCCCGTCGGCGTTGACGCGATGCGCAAGCACGGACTCGCTCTCGGCGCGATCGACCGCGGTATAGGCCCCGGCGTTGATGATCACGTCGGGGCGGCGCGCGATCACGCGCGCGGCGACATCGTCGGAGGCGAGATCGAGCACCGCGCGATCGCTGGCGTCCAGGGTGACACCGGCAGGCACGCGGCGCGCGAGCTCCCAGCCCACCTGTCCGTTCACTCCGGTCACCAGCACTTTCATCGTCCGACGCGCCCCCCCGAAAGGCGGCGGCGATGTTAGCACAGGCGCGCCGCCGGGCCGGGACCCGGTGCACGCGGCGGCTGACTTGGAGGGCAGCCTTGCTGCATACTGTCGCGCGCCTTTGCGACATGCGGATTCGACCTGCCAGATGCCGGGTTCACGGAGCGAGAACCAACACCACCTGTATCTCCTGCTGATCGCGGCAAGCTGCGCGCTGTCGGCGCTGGCGATACTGCGCGACCCGATCCTCGACGACGTCGGCGTGCTCCATCTCCTGCTGGCGCGCGAGGCCGCGGACACGGGCATCGGCGCTGCGCTCGCGCTGTTCGACCGCCCGATCTACCCGATCCTGATCGCCGGCCTGCACCAGCTGAGCGGGCTCTCGCTGCTCGCCAGCGCACACCTGCTCGGCGCCGCGCTGCTCGCGTTGCTGGTGCTGGCTTTCACGCGCTTCGCCGCGCAACTGTGCGGAGAGCGTGAACTCGCGCCGTGGATCGCGCTGCTGGTGCTGCTGTTCCCGCTGCTGAACGAATACCGCAGCCTGGTGCTGCGCGACTTCGGCTTCTGGGCGCTGCTGGTGTGCTCGCTGCTGGCGCTGCTGCGCTACCAGGCCACGCTGCGCTGGCGCCACGGCCTGTGGTGGGCGCTGCTCGGTGCCGCGTCCGCGGCGTTCCGGCCCGAGGCGCTGGTCTACATGGCGCTGCTGCCGCTTTCCTGCCTGCAGGGCGAAACGCCGGCCACGCGCCTCATGAACGCCGCGCGCCTCCACGCCTGCATGGGGCTGCTGGCGCTGCCCCCGCTGCTGGTGCTGGCCCGTTTCGACATGCTGCAGGCGCCGCTCGACGCTCTCGCGGGCACGCTGGAGTCAGTGGCCGCCACCATCGCCGAGGGCTTCGCCGGCGCCTCGGCGCGCTACGCCGACACCGTGCTCGACCCTCGCGTCGGCGCTCTCGCACCGCTAGCACTGGCCGCGGGGCTGCTGACGGTGCTGGCGCTCAAATTCGCCGCGGCGCTCGGCCCGGTCTACTGCGTGCTGCTCGGCTGGGGCGTGGCGGCCGGGCGCGCCGGCCTGCCGTCGGTCGCGCGCCGGACCTGGCGCGTGCTCGCCGCCACCGCGCTGCTGATCGTGGTGATCTTCGTGCTGGCGCGCCAGTTCGTGCCCGAGCGTTACCTGGTGATGCCGTGCCTGCTGGCGCTGATCCCGGCGGCACTGGCGCTGCGCTCGTTCGCCGAGACGGCGCGCCGCGAACGGCGCCAGGGCGCGTTCCATCTCGTGCTGGGCATCGCCATCGTGCTGCTCGTGGCCGACGGGCTGGTGCGCTTTGGCACCCGCCATGACTACCGCCACCAGGCCATCGCGTGGATGCAGGACGAGTTGCCCGCGGCTGCGCGCGTATTCAGCAACGACCGTACCCTCGCGTACTACAGCGGGGGGCGCTTCGACCGCGACGCGGTGTCGCGGGGCGATGCGCTGATCGTCGCGCAACGTGCGCCGCTCGCGGGTGTGGAGTACTGGGTCGTGCGCCGCGACGGGCGCAACCCCGCCCTGGATGCCGCGCTCGCGGCCTACGTGTCGCGGCTC
>JAKJFB010000172.1:0-4106 GCA_022705125.1 Pseudomonadota bacterium | reverse complement strand
TGTTTCGCGTCACCGCCGGCGCGGGCCCGCAATGATCACGTCGACGACGGGGCTGTCACGCTTCTACCTGCTGCTCGCCGCGCTCACCCTGGCGCTGTTCGCGTTCGCGAACCTGCGCAGCCCGCTGGTCAACGAGGACGGCGTGCTCTACCTGCTGCTCGCCGAGCGCATCGGCAGCGAGGGCCTCTCCTCCGCGTTCGCGCTCTACGACCGCCCCTTCTATCCCTGGCTGATCAGCGCGATACACGCGGTGTCCGGCCTCTCGCTCACGCACAGCGCGCTGTGCCTGGATGCGACGTTCTGCGTGCTGCTGACGCTGGCGTTCGCGGAATTCTGCCGGCTGCTCTACGACGATCGCGGCGTGCTGCCGTGGGCGGCGCTGCTGATCCTCGCTCACCCGAAACTGAACAACTACTTCGGTTTCGTCATCCGCGACATCGGCTACTGGGCGCTGCTGTTCGTGTCGTTCTGCGCGTGGTTGCGCCACCTGCACGATGCGCGCATGCGCTGGCTGCTGCTGTGGGCGCCGGCCACGCTGCTCGCGGCCGCGCAGCGCCCGGAGGCCCTGGTGTTCGGCCTGCTGCTGCCGCCGATGCTGCTGCTCGCGCCGCGCGGCGCGCGCGGCGCCTCGCTCGCGCGCGTGCTGCTCGCCTGGGGGCTGGTGTTCGGTGCCATGGCGCTCGCTCTGGCGTTGGTCGCCGCACTGGACCCCGCCACGTTCGTGCAGCCCATGCGCGATGCGAACGACGTGCCCGCGGCGCTGTGGCGCGACATCCCGACGCACTTCCGCGCGGCGGCCGAGCGCTACGCGCACGAGGTGCTGGATCCGCACTCGGGCGATGTCGCCGCGCTCTCGCTGGCGGGCGGCCTGCTGACGATCCTGCTCGTGAAGATCCTGAACGGTCTCGGTCCGCTGCAATGCCTGCTGCTGGCGCACGGACTGTGGCGCTCCAGCGTCGCTGTGGCCGCGATGCATCGTCGCGCCTACGCCACGATGCTCGTGGGAGCCGTGCTGATCGCGGCCGCGTTCGTCGGCTACCGCCACTTCCTCGACACGCGCTACGTGATGCTCGCCGCCATGCTCATGCTGGCGCCGGCCGCACGCAGCCTGCAGAAACTCGCGGCGCACGCGTTCGCGCGCGGCGCCTCGGCGCGCGCCGCCTTCGTCGCGGCAGCGCTGCTGCTGGCGGGCCTGGACCTGCTGCTGGGACTGGACCGGCCGAAACCCTACCTGGGCGAGTGCGCGCTGTGGCTGCGCGCGAACCTGCCCCCGGGCAGCCCGGTATTCACCAACGACAAGCAGCTGGCATGGACCAGCGGCGCGCGCTGGGACTACCAGACCACCCACGATGCCAACCTGCTGATCGCCGAGGGCAGCGTGCCGCTGGCGGGCAACGCGTACTGGATCATTCACCTGAAACGCGGGAACGAGGAACTCTCCCGGCAGCTCGAGCACTACCGGCCGCTGCTCACGCCGCTGCACCGCTGCGCGGACCCCAGGGGAAGCGTGGTCGAGATCTCCCGGCAGGCACCGGCGCCCTGATCCGGGCGCCGTGCCGTGGCCGCGCTGGCGGCCACGCGGGACGGGGAGGATCAGCCGGCGACGGGTGCCAGCCACTCCGGGTAATCGGCGCGCTTGCCGCGCACCAGGTCGAAGTAGCGCGCCTGCAGCTCGGTGGTGACCGGGCCGCGGCGCCCGGTGCCCACGCTGCGGCCGTCGACTTCGCGGATCGGGACGACTTCGGCGGCGGTGCCGGTGAAGAAGGCCTCGTCGGCGAGGTAGACCTCGTCGCGCGTGATGCGCCGCTCCACGAGCTCGAGGCCCATGTCGCGCGCGAGGCGGATGATGGTGTCGCGCGTGATGCCCTCGAGGCAGGACGTGAGCTCCGGCGTGTGGATCCTGCCGCCGCGCACCATGAAGAAGTTCTCCCCGCTGCCCTCGGCCACGTAGCCCTCGTTGTCGAGCAGCAGCGCCTCCTCGGCACCGCTCTCGATGGCCTCGCGCAGCGCGAGCATGGAGTTGGTGTAGTTGCCGACCGCCTTCGCCTTGCACATCGTGATGTTCACGTGGTGGCGCGTGTACGAGGAGGTGCGCACCTTGATGCCGCGCTCGCGCGCCTCGGGGTCCATGTACGACGGCCATTCCCACGCGGCAACGACCACGTGGGTCTTCAGGCCCTCGGCGCGCAGGCCCATGGCCTCGGAACCGAGATAGGCCAGCGGGCGCAGGTAGGCTTCCTTCAATCCGTTCTCGCGCACCACGGCGCGATGGGCCTCGTTGATCGTGTCCTTGTCGAAGGGCATGTCCATGCGCAGGATGTGCGCCGAGCCGAACAGGCGGTTGGTGTGCTCCTGCAGGCGGAAGATGCAGGTGCCGCGCTCGGCGGTGTGGTAGGCGCGCACGCCCTCGAACACGCCCAGACCGTAGTGCAGCGTGTGCGTCATCACGTGCGTGCGCGCCTCGCGCCAGGGAACCATCTTGCCGTCGAACCAGATCACGCCGTCACGATCGTCGAAATTCATGTGTTGTTCTCCCCGGTCGGTTCACTGCCCAGCAACGCATCCCATACCCGCACGACCTCATCGCGCAGCGCCTGGTACTCGAGCGCGGGCACGATGTCGTCCTGCTGCTGAAGGGTGAGTCGATGGACCACGGTGCGATAGGCCTTGTAGGCCTCGGTGAGCACCTGCGCGTCGCGCGACGCCATCAGGCCGCTCTCACTCAGTGCCTCGAGAATGCGGATGTTGTCCGTATAGACGCTCAAGGCCGCCTGGTTCTCCGACCAGGCCAGCACGCAGTATTGAACCAGAAATTCGATATCGACGATACCGCCGACACTTTGCTTGAGATCGAAACGCGGACTTTTACCGCCGCTGGTTTCGGGCCCGAGCAGGTGGGCGCGCATCTTCTCGCGCATCTCGATCACGTCGCGACGCAGCCGCGGCAGTTCACGCGGCTGCGCGAGCACCTCGCGGCGCAGCTCCTCGAAGCGCGCCGCGAGCCGCGAACAGCCCGCGACGGGGCGCGCGCGCACCAGCGCCTGGTGCTCCCAGGTCCAGGCCTGGTGGTACTGGTATTCGCGAAAGGCCGTCAGCGAGGAAACCAGCAGACCGGCGGCGCCCGAGGGGCGCAGGCGCATGTCGACCTCGTAGAGCTGGCCGAGCGGCGTGTAGGCCGTGAGCACGTGGATGATCCGCTGCCCCAGGCGCGTGAAGAACACGCCGTTCTCGATGGCGCGCTCGCCGTCGGTCGCGAGCATCGGGTCGGCGTCGTGGATGAAGACCAGGTCGAGATCCGAGCCGTGCGCGAGCTCGATGCCGCCCAGCTTGCCGTAGGCCACGACGATGAAATCGGGGTCGCAGGGCACGCCGTCCGCTTTCCGCGGCGTACCGTGACGCTCGACCAGGTAATGCCAGGCCACCGCGAGCACGTGCCCGAGGATGGTCTCGGCGAGGAAGCTCAGGTAGTCGCTGACCTTCATCAGCGGCAGCGCGCCGGTCACCTCGGAGGCGGCGCAGCGCAGCCGGTGGGCGAGCTTGAAGTAGCGCAGCGCCTCCATCTGCGCCTCGAGATCATCGAGCGGGATGCGCAGCATGTGCTGCTGCAGCTCGGCGGCCAGCGTCGCGCGCTCGGGCAGCGTGTAGAGCGCGCGCGGGTCGATCAGCTCGTCGAGCAGCACGGGGTGGTTCGCCAGCTCCTGCGCGATCCAGGGGCTCGCGCTGCACAGCCGCACCAGTTGCTCCAGCGCGCCGGGGTTCTCCTCCAGCAGCACCAGGTAGGCGCTGCGGCGCAGCACCGACTCCACCAGCGCCATGGTGCGGGCGATCACCGCGGACGGATGCTCCGTGGCCGCGGCCGCCGCCAGCAGCAGCGGCATGAAGCGCTCGAGCCGCTCGCGGCCCGCGCTCTGCAGCGCCTGCAGGCGATTGGAGTTGCGCAGCGCACCCAGGCGCTTGAGCGTGTCCGCCGGATCCTCGAAGCCGGTCGCCTCGAGCAGCTCCAGCAGCCGCTCCGGTTCCTTCTCCATCGCCCACAGCGCGCGCCAGGCATCGGGCGCTGCCTGCTCGGCGGCGTGTTGCTCCTGCGGCGCGGCGACCACGTCGGC
>JAKJFB010000171.1 GCA_022705125.1 Pseudomonadota bacterium | reverse complement strand
CTTGCAGAAATGATGGACGGCAAGCTGCTGCTGGTCACCAACGCCGAGGGCCTCTCCGCGCAGAACGTGATTCAGCGCTACAAGTCGCTCGCCGACATCGAGCGCGGCTTCAAGGTGCTCAAGTCCGAGATCGAGATCGGCCCGGTGTATCACCGCCTGCCCGAGCGGATCCGCGCGCATGCGTCGATCTGCTTCATGGCGCTGATCCTGCACCGGGTGATGCGCAGCCGCCTCAAGGCTGCCGACGCGGGCTACACCCCCGAGCGGGCACTCGAGCAACTGCAGCGCATCCAGCATCACCGCGTGCGCCTGAACGGCGGCGAACCGGTGACGGGAGTGTCCGCCCTCAGCACGGAACAGAACGAGGTGCTTCATGCCTTAGGAATCGAAAAACCGGCGGCGCCGGAGCAGCTGACGCTGTTGTAGTGGCATTTTTGAAAGTGCGATCTAGCAAAAACAAGGACTTGCGAGCGTAACTGTCGAACTCGGGTGCTCCACCGCCTTGACCCCGGCCTCGATGGCGACCTGAACCGCACGGCTGGTGTAGGCGTGCACCGTAACGTAAGTGCCCCAGTTCTCTGCCGCAGCCACTGCGGCGCGGATCTCGTCCAGGGTGTATTGGGTGGCGTCGATCGGGTCGTAGATCGACGTCACCCCACCGCCAGCCATCAGCTTGATCTGCGTCGCGCCGAGCATCAGCTGTTCGCGGGTGCGCCGCAGCACCTCGTCGGCGCCATCGGCAATGGCGGCGGTGCGGGTAAGTTCGGTATGACTGAGACCCTGGCTGGCGGCGCGCGGCACCTCGTGCGGCAGACGGAAATCGCCATGGCCGCCGGTCTGCGAGATCATCGCGCCCGACGGGAAGATGCGCGGCCCGGGGAAACGCCCCTCCTCGATCGCACGCCGCAGGCCCTGCACCGGCCCGCCCATGTCGCGCACCGTGGTGAAGCCGCGCATGAGCGTCGCCTCGGCGACCTGCGCCGCACGCAGATTGGTATAGCCGACGTCGCTGGTCATGGCATCGACCAGCTTCTGGCCGATCAGCATCGTGTGCCAGTGCGCATCGATCAGGCCGGGCATCAGCGTGCGCCCCCCGCCGGCGACACGCGTCAGCTCGGCGTCCGCGGGCGGCGCGATCGGCGCCGCCGAGATGGTCTGGATGGTGTCGCCCACCACCAGCACGTTGACCGGCGAGCGGCCTCGCTCGCTGCTCCTGCCATCGAAGACGAAGACATTCTCGAACAGGACGGCCTTGTCCGCCGCATGCGCCAGCGACAGCCACAGCGATGCGAGCACGACGACCCCGCAACCGAGACAGGTTTTCAGCCTCATCGGACGACCCCTCTGGACGTGATCGAAACAATCATCAGGATAGCAGTCCGGACCGCCACCCCCGTCCTGGGGATAAAGCCAGGCCTTGGCTATCCCCGCAGCTCCGGAAACAGCACGTCCGTAAACCCGAAGCGGCGGAAATCCCGCACCCGCATCGGATACAGCACGCCGGCGAGGTGGTCGCACTCGTGCTGCACCACGCGCGCGTGGAAGCCCTCGGCGAAGCGCTCGATCGGCTCGCCCGCGGGCGTGTAGCCGGTGTAGCGGATGCGCGTGGCGCGCGGCACCATGCCGCGCAGCCCGGGCACCGACAGGCAGCCCTCCCAGCCCTCCTCACGCTCTTCCGTGAGCGGAACGATCACCGGGTTCAGCAGGATGGTGCGCGGCACCGGCGCGGCGTCCGGGTAGCGCTCGCTGCGCTCGAAGCCGAAGATCACCACCTGCAGGCCGACGCCGATCTGCGGCGCGGCCAGGCCCACACCGCCGTGCGCGGCCATGGTGTCGAACAGGTCCTCGATGAGCGCGGCGAGCGCAGGCGTGCCGAATTCGCCGACCGGCGCGGCCGGCTGCAGAAGGCGCGCATCACCCATGCGCAGAAGGGTACGGACAGCCATGGAATCTCTCTCCCCGATCGTTCAGCCGCGCCCGCCGAAGAGGCCGCGGATCCACGCCCAGCGGCTCACCACGAGGGCAAGGAAGATCAGCCCGCAGCCGGCGAGTTGCAGCGTGCTCATGGTCTCGGCGAACCACCACGCCGCGGCGAGCGCGGTCCACACCGGCTCGAGCATCATGATCAGCGCCGCGTGGCTGGGCGTGGTCAGGCTCTGGCCGTGGAGCTGGAGCAGGAAGCGCAGCGTGGTGGCGAGCAGCGCGCTCGCGAGCAGCCAGCCGAGCACCGGCGCGCTCCAGGCCTGCGGCCAGGTCTCGATCAGCAAGGCCGGCGGCAGCACCAGCACGCCGACGGCGAGCATCTGCACCACGCTGAGCGCGCGTACCGGCACGTTGCGTACGATGTGCGAGTTGACGTTGAACATGAGCGCGAACACCAGCGCCGCGCCGAGGAAGAACCACTGCCCGAGCTCGACCTCGAAGCCGCCGTCGAGCGACAGGCAGGCGAAGCCGGCGAGTGCGAGCGGCAGCGCGAACCAGGTGCTCGCCGGCGGACGATCGCCGAAGAACAGGCGCGCGAACACCGGCACCATGACGATGCCCATGCTGGAGATGAACGAGGCTTCGCCGAGGTGGCTGCTGTGCGACAGGCCGAGGATCCACAGCACCATGCCGCCGGCGAACAGCGCGCCGACGAGCAGGCTGTTGCGCAGTCCGCGCCGATCGAGCGCGCGCAGCTGCGGCAGCGAGAACAGTGCCAGCACCAGCCCGGCGATGGCGAAGCGCAGGCCGATGAAGATCAGCGGCGGCATGCCGGTGAGCGCCTCCTTGGAGAAGATCCAGCCCGCCGCGGCGATCAACGTGGTGAGCACGAGCAGGAGGTCGGCCTCGAGGCGGTGCGGCGGCGTACCGGCGGGAGCCTGTGCGCTCATCGGCTCTCCGTGTCGCGCCGGCCGCGGCGGAAGGTCCACAGGGCGTTGCCGGCGTAGTGCCACAGCAGCAGCAGCGCGGTCGTCAGCACCTGGGCGAGCAGGTAGTGCAGGCCGAGCAGCTCCATGAAGAAACTCATCAGCAGCGCCGTCCACGCCAGCCCGGCCAGCGCCACGGCGAAGAAGCGCGGCAGGGCCTGGGCGTGGCTGCGCGTGGACGCGAACACCAGCCGGCGCGCGAGGGCGTAGTTGACCAGCGCGCCGAGCATGAATCCGGCGATGGCCCCCGCCAGCGGCGGCGCATCCGCGCCCTCCACCAGCGCGAGCAACAGCGCGTAGTGGGCGAGCGTACCCACCGCCCCCACCGCGGCAAAGCGCAGGAAACGCGCGCATCCGCCGGACGGGCTCATCGGGGCCGCCGCTCCTCGCCAACCAGCGCGCGCCGATCCTTGACCACCGCCAGCACCAGCCCCGCACGCTCGACCTGCGCCACCACGCGGCCCCGCATGGCCTCGTCGCAACCCATGTGGGTGGGGGAGAGGTAGAAGTCCGCCCCCCACCAGTCGCGCGTCGCGCGCAACCCGGGCGCGAGCCACACCTGGGCTTGCAGCGGCTCGGCGCACACGGCCACGGAATAGTGTCGCCCTGCCCCCCCCTCGCGCGCGACCAGGGCGTTGAGGGCGTGCACCGCCTCGCGCAGGCTGCTCGCCCAGTAGTCCTGCTCCCAGCGCCCGACCGCCCCCTGCACGCCGCCCGCGAGGCGGTTGTAGGCGAGGTACTCGTAGGGATGCAGGCGGGCGAGCTGGCCGAGTTGGCCGAGGACCGCCAGGGCGCACGCGCCCAGCACGGCGCGGCGCAGCAGCGGCGGACGGACGCTCAGGCCGTGCCACGCGCGCACGAGCCCCATGCCCCCCAGCACCGCCAGTGGCGGCAGCACGAAGCTGAAATGGCGCAGCCCGTTGTACAGCGGCGGCGCCGCAAGCAGGGTGTAGACGAGCGGGAACAGCGCTGCCAGCACCACCGGCAGCCACGGCAGGGCCGCGCGCAGGGCCTGCTCGCCAGCGAGCGCCGGCACGGCGCGCACGCCGAGCAGCAGCGCGAGCGCGAGCCCGGCGAGGAAAAGCTCCGGCAGGCGCACCAGCAGGTAGGCCGCGAGGTAATGCCCCGGGACCTCGCCGACGTTCATCACGCGCCCGGCCAGCACGGTGTCGAGCTCGAAGCTGAAATGCGAGAACGCGCGCATCGCCGTGAGCACGTTACCCGGCTCCATCGCCGCCCACGGCCAGAACAGCGCGCCCAGCGCCAGCGCGATCGCCGCCGCCGGCAGCAGCGCCAGCACGCCGCGAAGCAGGAAACGCACCCGCCCGCCCGGCTGCAAGGCCGTCGCCGCGAGCACGCCGACGCCAAGGTAGAACACCGCGAACACCGCACCGATGCGCAGGCCGAAGGCGCAGCCGAGCGCCACACCCAGCCCCGCGAGCACGCGCCACGGCGGCGCGGGAAGCGTGTCGAGCACGCGCACGCTGAAGTACAGCGCCCACAGCATCGTGGTGGCGAAGGGGATGTCCTTGGTGTGGGTGAACATCGCGCCCGACCACGAGCCGGTGATCGACAACAGCACGAGCGCCGCCAGCCCCGCCCACTCGCCCGCGAGCCGGCGCGCGAGCAGCCAGGTGCCGGCCAGCCCGAGGAGACCGAAGACGGCCGAGATCAGGTGGCGCAGGTCCCACAGCGCCGGCCCTTCGGCCACCCCGGCGCGGTCGAAGGCCGCCGCGAGGAGGTCGAAGAAGCCCCCGTAAAGATAGAGGTTCTTGTATTCGAAGGCCTGGCGGTCGGCGAAGCCGGAGGCGTAGAAGTCGAGCAGCAGGCGGCCGTAGACATGCTGGACCTCCTCGTCGTTGCTGATGCCGTGCTGGTCGAAGGTGAGCAGCACGAACACCCCGGCCAGCGCCAGCACGGCGAGGGCGAGCCCGCGCGCGATCGCGCCATGCGCCCCGACGGATGCCGCCGCGGCCGGCGCACCCGCCGTCCCGCCTGGCGGGATCATCGATCGCGCTCCGGCCTGCGTTCGAAGCCGAGCCGTTCCGACACCAGGAACAGCGGCCGGCCCTTGACCTCGGTGAAGATGCGCCCCACGTACTCGCCGAGCACCCCCAGGCTGATGAGCTGGATGCCGGACATGAACAGCCCCGACACCATCAGCGACACGTAGCCGGGCAGGTCGATGCCGAACAGCATCGTGCGCAGCACGAGGAAAAGTCCGTACAAGCCCGAGAGCCCCGCCATCATCAGGCCGATCACCGACCAGACCCGCAGCGGCAGGGTGCTGAAGGCGGACAGGCCGTCGATCGCATAGCGCAGCAGGCGCAGCATCGACCACCCGGAGACGCCGCCGGCGCGCTGCGCGGGCTCGAACTCGACCACCTCCTGGCGGAAGCCCACCCAGCTGGTGATCCCCTTCATGAAG
The DNA here is from genome assembly GCA_022705125.1 of Pseudomonadota bacterium. The sequence continues at coordinate 1,074 of JAKJFB010000171.1, read as the reverse complement.
CGGGTGCGCTCGGGCAGGCTGTTGATCGCGTCGACCACCGCGCGATCGAAGACGCGGAAGTCGCCCCCGCCCTCGGCGAGCTCGACCTCGGAGACCTTGCTGAAGAAGGCGTAGAAGCCGCGAGTCAGCTTGCGCCGCAGCCAGGGATCGGTGACGCGCGAGCGCCGCACTGCGGTGACCATCATCGCCCCGCCACGCCAGCGCGCAAGCATCTCGGGGATCAGCTCGGGCGGATGCTGCAGGTCGCCGTCCATCAGCACGATCACGTCGCCCCCAGCCGCCTGCAGCCCGGCGGCCATCGCCGCCTCCTTGCCGAAGTTGCGCGCGAAGCGGATCGCCTTGAGGTGGGGGTCACCCGCGCACAGGGCGGCCACGCGGGCATAGGTGTCGTCGCGGCTGCCGTCATCGACGCAGACGATCTCCCAGTCGGACAGCTCCAGCGCCGCAAGCACCTGCGACAGGCGCCGATGCAGCGCCTCCACCGTTTCGCCCTCGTTGTAGAGCGGGACCACGACCGAGAGTCGGGGGTGTGCCGAGGAGGCGGGCGGCACATGGGGGTGGGCATCGAGCGAGTCGGAGTGCGACACGATGGAACAACCGGCGAGTGGGCTCCGCAGCCGGAGCGAAGGCGTCCACGATAAACCATTCGCGCCCTGCCCGGCGCGCCCGGAGCACGGCTGGCTCGCAGGGACGGGCAACGCCGCACGGACTGCACCGCGGGAGGACCGGGTGCGGGATACTGCGGGCTTTCCGCCCGCAGCGCCGATCACATGCAAGCCCCCTCCCGCCCTGCCGCTCCAGGCACCCGTCCGATCGTGGTGTGCGCCGACGACTACGGCCTCGCCCCCGGTGTCAGCGAAGCCATCGCCGCGCTCGTCGAGACCGGCCGGCTGTCGGCCACGAGCTGCATGAGCGCGCTGCCCGACTGGCGCCGCGCCGCGCCGCCGTTGCGCGCACTGGTCGCGCGCATCCCGGCAGACATCGGCCTGCATCTGACCCTGACCGACCAGCCCGCACTCAGCCGCGCCGCACGCGCGGCCTGGGGCGAACGCTTGCCGCCACTCGGCCGCCTGC
>JAKJFB010000170.1 GCA_022705125.1 Pseudomonadota bacterium | reverse complement strand
GGCCGGCGCGGCTCGCCGTGCTCGGGGAGCACGACGCGCGCGTGCCCGATGCGGCGCTGCAGCGCTTCGTGGGCACGCCGCGCATGACGGCGCCCGCGCGTCTGCTCGCCCGGCAGCTCTCGCTCGCCACGCAGACGACAATTTCCGGCCTCGAGCGCGATGAAGCGGGGTGGCGGTTGGCTTCGGTCGAGCACGGCCCGCTCGGGCAGCGCTTCGATAGCGTCGTGCTCGCGGTGCCGGCGCCGCAGGCCGTGTCGTTGCTCGGTGCTGCGCCCGCGCTTGCCGCCGTCGCGGCCGGCGCCCGCATGCGCGCCTGCTGGGCGCTGATGCTGCGCTACGCCGAGCCGCTGGCCCTGCCCTTCGATGCCGCCTTCGTCAACAGCGGGCCGCTGCGCTGGGTGGCGCGCGACAGCAGCAAGCCGGGCCGCCACGCGCCGGACACGTGGCTGCTGCACGCCTGTGCCGCGTGGAGCGAGGAGCGGCTCGAAAAGGCCCCGGAGGCGGTGGCCGCCGCGCTGCTCGAGGCCTTCGCCGCGTTCGGTGCGCGCACACCCGACAGCTGGAGCGCGCATCGCTGGCGTTACGCCGACACGGAGCCGGCGATCGACCGAGGTCACGTGCTGGACGCCGCGCTCGGTATCGGGCTCTGCGGCGACTGGCTGAACGGCGGCAAGGTCGAAGGCGCCTGGCTCAGCGGGCGCGCGCTCGCCGCGGCGATGCTGGCTGCCCCATGACGACGCTGCGCCTGGTACTGGGCGACCAGCTCAATCCGCAGCACAGCTGGTTCCAGCAGGTGGATGCGCAGCGGGTCTACGTGCTGATGGAAGTGCGCCAGGAAACCGACTACGTGCTGCACCACGCGCAGAAGATCATCGCGATTTTCGCCGCGATGCGCGCCTTCGCGCGCGCGTTGCGCGATGCCGGGCACCGCGTGCACTACTTCGCGATCGATGATGCCGGCAACCGGCAGTCGCTGTGCGCCAACCTCGATGCGCTGCGCGTGCAGCATCGTATCGCCCGCTTCGAGTACCAGGCGCCCGACGAGTGGCGGCTCGACCGCCGGCTCGCCGACTACGCGGCGGGCCTGCCGATTCCCGCGCGCATGGTCGACAGCGAGCACTTTCTCGGCGCGCGCGAGGAGGCCGCGGCGCTCTTTGCCGGGCGCGGCCAGTGGCTGATGGAACGCTTCTACCGCCATATGCGCGTGCGCCACGGCGTGCTGCTGGACGCGGCCGGCAAGCCGGCCGGCGGGCAGTGGAACTTTGATCGCGACAACCGCAAGCCCTGGCGCGGCGCGCCGTCCGAGCCGCGCGATCGCCGCCGCACGCACGATCACGCCGCGCTGTGGCGACAGATCGAGGCGGCCGGGGTCAAGAGTTTCGGCGCGCCGCGCGAACATGATTTCCGCTGGCCGCTCGACCGTGCAGAGGCGCTCGCCGAGCTCGATGCCTTCGTCGCCGAGGCGCTGCCGCATTTCGGTGACTACCAGGACGCGCTCGCGCGGCAGGCGTGGCGGCTGTTCCACTCGCTGCTCTCGTTCGCGCTGAACGTGAAGATGCTGCATCCGCGCGAGGTGATCGCGCGTGCCGAGGCCGCGTGGCGCGAGGGCAGGGTGCCGCTCGCGGCCGCCGAGGGCTTCATCCGCCAGGTCCTGGGCTGGCGCGAATACGTGCGCGGCGTCTACTGGGCGGGTATGCCGGGCTACGCCGAGCAGAACGTGCTGGGGCACGCGCTGCCCTTGCCGGCGTGGTTCTGGAGCGGTCGCACCCGCATGCGCTGCGTGGCGCACGCGATCGGCCAGTCGCTCGATGAGGCCTATGCGCACCATATCCAGCGCCTGATGGTGATCGGCAACTTCGCGCTGCTCGCCGGGCTCGATCCGCAGGCCCTGCATCGCTGGTACCTCGGCATCTACATCGATGCCTTCGAGTGGGTCGAGCTGCCGAACACGCTCGGCATGAGCCAGTTCGCCGACGGCGGCCGCATGGCGACCAAGCCCTACGTGTCCAGTGCGGCCTACCTCGACCGCATGGGCGATTACTGCAAGGGCTGCCCTTATGACCGCAAGGCGCGCACCGGCGCCATGGCCTGCCCCTTCAACGCGCTGTATTGGGATTTCTTCGCGCGCCACCGCCCCCGGCTTGCCGGCAATCACCGTCTCGCCATAGTCTACGTCCAGCTCGGGAAGATGGCACCGGCGGAGCTCGCGGCGCTGGGCGCGCGAGCGGCGCAGATCCGCGCCGGGCTCGACGCGCTCTAGAGGCTCTGCACGAAGTCGCGGATGCCGTTCAGCAGCATCTGCGTGGCGAGCACCACCAGGATCATGCCCATCAGCCGCTCCAGCGCGCGCGAGCCGCGCGCGCCGATCAGCTTCAGCAGGTGCGGCGAGGCCACCAGCAACGCCGTCGCGGCCGCCCAGGCCAGCACCAGCGCGAGACTCCAGTCGAGCAGTCGATCGGGCCGGCTCGAGCTCAGCAGCAGCACGAAGGCAATCGTGGAAGGACCCGCGGTCAGGGGCACCGCGAGCGGCACGATGAACGGATCCTCGACATCGCCTGCCTCGTCGGTGGCGGCGTCGGGAAAGATCATGCGCAGCGAGATGATGAAGAGCAGCACGCCGCCGGCGATGCTGAGCGAGGACTGGCTCAACTGCAGGAAGCCGAGGATGGCGTTGCCGGCGAACAGGAAGCCGAGCAGGATCACCAGCGCGATCACGAGCTCGCGCGCGACCACTGCGCTGCGACGGCGCGCATCGACTTTCGCCAGCACCGCGTTGAACACCGGCATGTTGCCCAGCGGGTCCATCACCAGGAACAGGGTGGCCGCGGCCGGGGCGATTTCACTCCAGTTCACCTCAGTCGCCCAGCGGTGCGATCCGCAGGCGCGTCAGCGTGATGGCGGCGATGCGCCACTCGCCGTCGACCCTGCGGTACTCGTCGTGGTAGTGGCCGTAGCCCTCGAAGCGGTTGCCGGGCATCTCGACGCGGTCGTACATGGCCCAGATGCCGGTGGCGCTGTCCGCCCCCGTGAGCGTGATCTCGGGCATGTGGCCGTGGTGCACCGTTACCAGCGGCTCGAGGATCTCGCGGTTGCTCGCGACGAACTCCTCGCGGCTGGCATAGCTGATGTCCGGATGCGGTCCGCGGTAGAGGCCGCGGAAATCGGCCGTGAACAGCTCGCGCCACGCGTCCCATTGCTTGGTGTCCATGAGGCGGAAGTAGCGCGCCTTGAGGCGCTTGATGGCCTCGATGTCCTCGCAGTGCAGGCACGTCATCGCATCCGCTCCGTGGGTCCGGCTTCAGCCGGACGAATCCAGGCGTCAAACGTGATCATCACCTTCGCCGAACCGTTCGGGTCGCGCGCGGTCTTCAGCGCCTCCATGAAATCGGCCAGCGCAAAACGGTGGCTGATCAGCGGCGCGACGTCGACGCGCGGATCCTTCAGCATCTCGATGACCTCGGGGAATTCGCGCGGGTAACCGATCGAGCCCTTGATCACCAGCTCCTTCATCAGCACGAACTGCAGGTCGAGCGGGGCGGGCTTCTTGTGCACGCTCACGACCACCACGCGCGCGTCGACCGGCGCGATGCGCACGATCTCCTCGAAGGCCGCGGTGGCGCCGGTGGCCTCGATGTAGACGTTGCTTGCGACCACGGGAATGCCGTACACGTCGCTCGCGCCGTGCGCCTCGGCGAGGCGTGCCTGCACCTCGTCGCGGCCCGGGTTGACTGTCACGGTGGCGCCGAGCTCGCGCGCGCGGCGCAGGCGCTCGTCCGAGAAGTCGATGACCGCGATCTCGCGCACGCCCTTGTGCCGCAGTGCCACGACCGCGCCGAGGCCGATGCAGCCCGCGCCGTAGACCACGACCTTGTCGCTCGCCAGCGGCGCGGCGGTATTCACCGCGTGCATCGCCACCGACAGCGGCTCGACCAGCGCGGCGCGCTCGACGGGCATGTCCGCGGGAACCGCGTGCACGTTCACACCGAGGCGGGCGTTGCGCACCAGCAGTCTCGGCGTGAAGGCGCCCTCGGGGCCGCCGTTGCCGATGTTGTCGGCCGCCATCGGGTCGACCACCACCTTCTGACCGGGCACGATGCCCTGCACCGCGTGGCCGACCGTCTCCACGGTGCCGGCGAACTCGTGTCCGAGCGCCATCGTGGCGGGGTTGGGTCCGGCCGGCATGCCGCCCATGTCGATATAGGTGATGTCGCTGCCGCAGATGCCGCAGGCACCGGTGCGCAGGATGATGTCGTTGGCGCCGGCCACCGGCTCGCGGGCCGGGTCGAGGCGGACATCGCCGGGACCGTGGATGTTCACTTGCAGCATGTTGTTTCCCTCTCAGCTGAAACCGAAACCGTCGCCGGTCACGATCGGGGTGTTGGTCCATGCGCCCGAGGGCGTGCGGTAGAAACCGGCCGCGGCCAGCGCGCCGCCATCGGCGTGCACGGTGGTGCCGGTGACCCAGCTCGAGAGCTCGGTGGCCAGGAACACCGCGCAACCCGCCATGTCGCGCGGCTCGCCGAAGCGACCCAGCGGCGTCCAGCGCGCCACATTGTGCTGCAGTTCCGGCTTGATGTAGAGCGAGGGCTTCACCTGCTCGGTCTCGGTGGTCTCGGGCGCGATCGTGTTCACGCGGATGCCCTCGGGGCCGAGGATCAGCGCCAGGCTCTTCGTGAAACCGGTGATGGCGGACTTGAACGCCGAATAGACCGGGCACATCGGGATGGCGCGGAAGGCCTCGATCGAGGACACGTTGATGATCGTGGCGCCCGGGGCGCGCTGGCGCAGCAGCGGCAGCGCGGCCTGCGAGACCGTGAACACGTGGCGCAGGTTGATGGCGTACAGCGCGTCCCAGAATTGTTCCTCGGCCCGATCGAAGGGATGCATGAACTCGCCGATCGAGTCGCCGACGTTGTTGACCAGCGTGTCGATGCCGCCGATACGCGCTCCGATGTCGGCAACGAGCGCCTTGACCTGCGCGGTCTCGCGAACGTCGCAGACGTGGATCTCGGCCTCGATGCCGGCCTCGCGCAGCGCGGCCTGCGTATCGGCCGCGCGTTGCGGATCGATCTCTGCGCCGATGATGCGCGCGCCCAGCGCGCCGAAGGCCTCGCTGATGCCGCGGCCGATGCCCGCGCCCGCGCCGGTGATCAGCGCCGTCTTGCCGTGCATGGAAATGACGGGTGCGTTGACGCTCATGCCTCGGTCCTCAGCTGGGGAAATGCCTCGAAATAGAACGCGAAGCGCTGGCGCAGCTCGGCCGGCTCGATGCCGAAATCGCTCTTCATGTCGTAGACCACGCGGCCTTCCTTGCCGCGCGGATGCCCGGCCAGGAAGCCCTCGATATCCGCGCGCGCCTGCGCCGGCAGCCCGCTGCCGGCGAGCGCATGGATGCGCTCCACCGTGCCGATCTCGTCGGCCATGAACTCGTGGAAGAAGACGTCGAGGCTCTCCGTCGCCGACCACGCGGCGCGATCGCGCACGCAGGCGCGCAGCATGTGCTCGATGCGGTCGCTCCAGTACTGCATCAGGCCCTCGGTATCGATGCGGCTGAGGCGCATGCGCGCGCCGTAGGCGATCATCGTGACCGAGGACTGGATCACCGCGATCGGGTCGCGGTGCGTGATCACCACGCTGGCGTCGGGGAACACCTTCTTCAGCACCGGCAGCTGCTCCATGTGCTGCGGGCATTTCAGCACCCAGCGTCCGGGGCCGCGAAAATGCGTGAGGGTGCGCAGCACGTTTTTCATGTATTCGTAGTGCGGCGTCTGGTCGTGCGCGTAGTAGTGGTCGCGCCAGCGCGGCGAGGGGCTCAGCCACTCGAAGTTGTAGGACGCGAAGTCCGGGCCCATCAGCTCGAGCTCCTCGTGGATGTGGTCCGGGTTCATCGGGTGCATGGCCGCGAGCAGCGGCAACGTGGCCTGCATGCCGGCCCAGGCCTCGGCGCAGCGCTGGTAGCGCGGGTCCGTGCCGTCGGGCAGCGCGGGCTCGCCCGGCAGTGGCACCGGTTCGTAGGATTCCCACAGCGGCAGCGAATGCAGGCGTCGGTCGGCGGCGAGCAGGTTCACCAGGTGCGTCGTGCCCGAGCGCGGCAGCCCGGCGACGATGATCGGCTGGCGGATCTGCGTTTCCAGTATTTCGGGGTGGCGCGTCCACAGGTCCTGCAACAGCAGCCGGTTCGCGGCGTAGCGCACGAGATAGTTGCGCAGGTTCAGGCGCTGCAGCGGGCGCATGGCGGCGTCCGAGCCCCATTCGTCGACCAGTAGCCCCAGGCGCTCGAGGAAATCCTGAGGCCCGAAATCCGCCAGCCCGGTGCGTTCGCGCGCGGCGGCCAGCACCTCGTCGACCGAGAGTTCGACCTGCAGCCCGGCGGTCGCATCGATCACGGCCTGCTGCGCGGGGTTCAGGCGCGG
>JAKJFB010000016.1:9569-21620 GCA_022705125.1 Pseudomonadota bacterium | reverse complement strand
TGGCCTGATTCAGCAGCTCCTGGGGCTCGCCAGCGCGATAGTGGGCGATGCGCAGCGGATCGGGTCGGTGGCGAAGCGCATGATCCCTGGGCTGCGGTACTCGCCCCGCCCGCGGCTTATACCCGCTCAGGCGGTGTGAGTCGGGTTTTTACAACAACCTCTTCAGCCGGACAAATGTCCGGATAAATCCGGATCTACGATGGGTGTCCGGCTGAAGCCGGAGCCACGCCGCTCAGCTCTGCCCGCGATAGCGGTCGTGCAGCAGCTTGACGCGCCTGACGTAGGTCTGCGTTTCCTCGTACGGCGGCACGCCGCGGTACTTGTCGACCGCGCCGGGGCCGGCGTTGTAAGCCGCGGTCGCCAGCGTCACGTTGCCCTTGTACTGCGCGAGCAGCATGGCCAGGTACTTCACGCCGCCCTGGATGTTCTGCTGCACTGCGGTGGGGTCGCTGACGCCCATGTCACTGGCGGTTCCGGGCATCAGTTGCATCAGGCCGATCGCGCCCTTGCGCGAGCGCGCGTTGGGATTGAAGCCGGACTCGGCGTGGATCACCGCGCGTACCAGCGCCGGGTCCACGCCATGCGCCCTGGCGGCGACATCGATGGGGGTCGCGAATTCCTGCGTGAACAGCCGCGTGGAACCCCAGTTCACCGTCGAGCGCGGGTTGCAGGCGAAACAGGAGAATTCCATCACGCTGTACGAGCGCCGCGCCGGGACCTTGTCGCTGAACGCCACCACTCCGTTCTGCTGGCGGTAGGTGTAGACGCGGTAACGCGGGGCTTCCTCGGCGACGTTGCCGAAGCTGTTCTGCTTGCCCGAGGCCTGGACCGCGGTGCCCGGCAGCGCCAGCAGCACGGCCAGCAGCGGCGACAGCGCGTGTCGCAGCGTGGCGGTAGTCGGGGTGGTGAAGCGGCGCATCGGCACGGTCGAGCTGGTGCATTCCCGGTGGTCGTCGCCAAAGCGTAGCCCAGGATTCGCGGTTCCGGCAGGGGTGGGACCCCGGAAACGCGAACTGCGGCAAGCTTCGGCGAGGGGCGCAGGGCCGATGCCGACGCGGCCGCTCAGACTTTCTGCGATACGGCCAGCGAGCGCAGCGTGGGGCGGCGCTTGGCCTGGTGCGAGTGCATGCGGCCCAGGATGTCGCCGAGAAAGCGCGTGGTCTCGACGATGTAGGGCCCCTTGTTCAGCATCGCGCATTCGGCACGCGCGCTGGCGGCGGCGTCGGTCACCTCGGCGCGCGAGGGCACGCCTTTCTTCGCCAGGCCTTCGAGCATCTGCGTCGCCCAGATCACCGGCACGTGCGCGGCCTCGCACAGCCACAGGATCTCCTCCTGCACTTCCGAGAGGCGCTCGAACCCCAGTTCCACCGCGAGGTCGCCGCGCGCCACCATGACGCCGACCGGCGGCGAGCGCAGGCCTGCCAGCAGCACCCCCGGCAGGTTCTCGAAGGCCTGGCGGTTCTCGATCTTCAGCACGATCCCGAGTTGCCCGGCCCCGAGCCGGTGCAGGTGGTCTTCCAGGCAGGTCACGTCGGCGGCGCTGCGCACGAAGGACAGCGCCACGATGTCCGCGAAGCCGACCACCGCTTCCAGGTCGGCGATGTCCTTGTCCGTCAGCGCGGAGAGCGCGAACTGCGTCGCGGGGAAATTGATGCCCTTCTCGGCACGCAGCCGCGAGCCCTCGGCGCCGGCGTGCGTGATGCGCACCGTGATCAGCCCGCCATCGTTGGCCTCGACCACGCCGCCGATCCGCCCGTCGTCGAACCACACCGGCTCGCCCGGGCGTACCTGCAGGAAGGCGGCATCGAGGGTGCAGTGGATGCGCGCCGGTGCCTCGACCTTGCCCCCGGCGTCGCGCACCGCGTCGCATCCGGGCTCGGCGGCGCGGGTCAGCAGCAGCGTATCGCCGCGACGCAGCTCGATCGGCGGCGTCACCGCGGGCAGCCTGCCGATGCTGCCCGTGAGCAGGCGCGAGTCCCCGCGCCAGAGCTCGACCACGGCGCCGCCCTGCAGGTAGAGGCTGTGAGCCAGCTCGGCGACCAGCGTGTGCGCGTCCTGGCGCGCCAGCGCCAGCTCGCGCGTCTTGCCGCGCGCGTCGCGCACGCGCAGGCGGTCGCCATTGGCCGCGCGGCGCACGATGTCGGCGCTGACGCCGATGCGCGCCGCCGTGCCCACGGGCTGCGCCTCGGCGCCGACGAGCTCGATGCGCGCAGGACGCAGCACGCGGCCGAAGGCGTCGCGCTCCGGTTTGAGCTTCAGCAGCTGCCCCAGTTCGCGCAGGGCACCGGTGCGCAGTTTCGGGCCGGCCAGGTCGACCTGGATGCGGCAGCGCCGCCCGCTCTGTCGTTCGGCCGCGCGCAGGTGGCGTGCCATCGCCTTCCAGCTCGCGGCGTCGTCGTGCGCGCAGTTGATGCGCATCACGTCCATGCCGGCCTCCAGCAGCTCGCGCACCAGCCGCGGATCGTGCGCCGCCTCGCTCGGCATGGTCACCATGATGCGCGTGGCGCGGGCCTGGGGCGGGGCGCCCAGCAGGGCGCGCGCGTGGTCGGCGAGCAGCAGCGCCCCGGTGCGCAGGTCAACCGGCCCCGGCGGATGTGGCGCCACTTCGCTGCCGGTCAGCCGCGCCAGGTTTGCCAGCACCGAGTCGATGCTGGCGAGCGTGCTGGACTCCATGTTCGACAGCGACGACAGTCCGCAGCCGACCAGGTCGGCCTGCAGGGCGCGGATATCGTGGCGGCGCACGCCCAGGTAGTGCAGGAGATTGCGCGCGCTGGCGCGGTGGGCCGGCTCGATGGCCTCGATGGCCGCGGCATGCGTGGCTTCCAGCTGCAGCGCCGCGGCGCGGATCTCGCCCAGCGCGCTCAGCAGGCGCTGCAGCATGCGCGCGTTGAGGGCGTTCGGGAGCGCGGGTGCCGATGCATCGGGTGGAGGAGCGCTGGGTTTCATCGCGGCAGGTATCGCATTCACGAACCCCAGCATGCGCCTGGAGTATGACAGCCGTGTTGCAGCGCGGGGCGGGTTCGGCTCATGGCGCGGGCCAGCTCCAGTCGCGGATCTGCGGCGGGTCGATGCCGTGCTCGTGGGCGTAGGCGCGGCAGTCGAACTGCTGGTCGCGCAGCGCCTGCTTCGCGTGCGCGCCGGCCACGCGCAACTCCGGCACGCGGTTGATCACGTCGATCGCGAGGCTGAAGCGGTCGACCTCGTTGGCGATCGCCAGTTCCAGCGGCGTGTTGATGTTGCCGCGCTCCTTGTAGCCGCGCACGTGCAGGTTGGCGTGGTTGCTGCGCCGGTAGGCGAGGCGGTGGATCAGCCAGGGGTAGCCGTGGAAATTGAAGATGACCGGCTTGTCGACCGTGAACAGGCTGTCGAACTCGCTCGCCGGCAGGCCGTGCGGGTGCTCGGTTTCCGGCGTCAGCGTGTACAGGTCCACGACGTTGACGAAGCGGATCCGCAGCGCCGGAAAATGTCCGCGCAACAGCGCCACCGCCGCCAGCGCCTCGCGCGTGGCGGTGTCGCCGCAGCCGGCCAGCACCACGTCGGGTTCGCCGCCCTGGTCGTTGCTGGCCCAGTCCCAGATCCCGATGCCCTTGGCGCAGTGGCGGATCGCCGCCTCCATGTCGAGGTACTGCAGGTGCACCTGCTTGTCGCACACGATCACGTTCACGCGGTCGGTGCTGCGCAGGCAGCGGTCGCTGATCGCGAGCAGCGAGTTGGCGTCCGGCGGCAGGTAGATGCGCGTGACCGCGGGGCTCTTGGTGACGACCACGTCGAGGAAACCCGGGTCCTGGTGCGTGAAGCCGTTGTGGTCCTGGCGCCATACCGTGGAGGTGATCAGCAGGTTCAGCGAGGACACGGGGGCGCGCCACGGGATCCCGGCGGCCGTCGCCAGCCACTTCGCGTGCTGGTTGAACATGGAGTCGATCACGTGCGCGAAGGCTTCGTAGGTCGACAGGAAGCCGTGGCGGCCGCTGAGCAGGTAGCCTTCCAGCCAGCCCTCGAGCGTGTGCTCGCTCAGGTACTCCATCACCCGCCCGTCGGCGGCGAGCTCGCCGCCGTCGGCGTCCTCGGGCAGATAATCCGCGAGCCAGGTCTTCTTGCTGGCCTCGTAGACGGCATCGAGCTTGTTCGAGCTGGTCTCGTCGGGGCCGAACACGCGGAAGTTGGCGGGGTTGGCGCGCAGGATGTCGCGCAGCAGGCAGCCCAGCGCGCGCGTGTTGCCGGCGCTGGCGCGTCCCGGCTCGGGCACCGCGATCGCGTAATCGCGGAAATCCGGCAGCCGCAGCGCGCGGCGCAGCAGGCCGCCGTTGGCGTGCGGGTTGGCGCCCATGCGCCGCGTGCCGCGCGGCGCCAGTTCGCGCAGCGGCGCCACCAGGCGCCCGTCGGCGTCGAACAGTTCCCCGGGCCGGTACGAACGCAGCCAGGCCTCGAGCTGGCGCAGGTGAGCGGGGTTCTCGCGCACCGCCGCCAGCGGCACCTGGTGGGCGCGCCAGGTGCCCTCGATGCGGTGGCCGTCCACGGTCTTCGGCCCGGTCCAGCCCTTGGGGCTGCGCAGCACGATCATCGGCCAGCGCGCCCGCGTGGCCACGCCGCCGGCGCGTGCCGCGGCCTGGATGCGGCGGATCTCCAGCATGCTCGCTTCCATCGCCGCCGCCATCGCCTGGTGCATGGTGGCGGGATCGTCGCCCTCGACGAAACGCGGCGTCCAGCCATAGCCGCGCAGCAGCGCCTCGAGTTCCTCGTGGCTGACGCGCGCGAGCACGGTGGGATTGTTGATCTTGTAGCCGTTGAGGTTCAGCACCGGCAGCACCGCGCCGTCGCGCACCGGGTTGAGGAACTTGTTGCCGTGCCAGGCGGTGGCGAGTGGGCCGGTCTCGGCCTCGCCGTCGCCCACCACCACCGTGACCAGCAGCTCCGGATTGTCGAAGGCCGCGCCGAAGGCGTGCGAGAGCGAATAGCCGAGCTCGCCGCCCTCGTGGATGGAGCCCGGCATTTCGGGCGTGCAGTGGCTGCCGATGCCACCGGGGAAGGAGAAGCTGCGGAAGAACTCGCGCATGCCCTCGCGGTCCTCGCCGCACTCGGGGTACACCTCCGCGTAGGTCCCCTCCAGGTACACCGGCGCCAGCACGCCGGGCGCGCCGTGTCCGGGGCCGGCGAGGAAGATCGCGTCCAGGTCGTACTTCACGATCAGGCGGTTCAGGTGCACCCAGGTGAAGCTGAGCGCGGGGCTCGCGCCCCAGTGCCCGAGCAGGCGCTGCTTGATGTGCTCCGGGCGCAGCGGCTCTTCCAGCAGCGGGTTGTCGCGCAGGTAGATCATGCCGGCGGCAAGATAATTACAGGCGCGCCAGAAGGCGTCGATGCGCGCGGCGGTGTCGGCATCGAGCGCGGCGGCCGGATCGTTGCGTATCTCGTTCATGGATCGTGTCTCCTGCGATGCGTGGCGCGCGCCGGCGCGTGTCAGGGTGTGGCTCGGGGTTCGAGCAGCTCGATGACCTCGCGCGCGATCTCGAGCTCCTCGTTGGTCGGTATCACCAGGATCGCGACGCGCGAGGACGGCGCATGGATCGCCATGGCCCGCTCCCCGCGGCAGGCGCGGTTGCGCCCGGCGTCGAGGCGCACGCCGAACCATTCGAGCCCCGCGAGCACGCGGGCGCGGATATCGGCGTCGTGCTCGCCGATGCCGGCGGTGAACACCAGTGCATCCACGCGTCCGAGCACCGCACCGTAGGCGCCGAGGTACTTGCGCGCGCGGTAGCAGTACATCTCCAGCGCCAGCGCGGCATCGGCGTTGCCCGTGGCGGCCAGCGCGTGCACCGCGCGCATATCGTTCTCGCCGCACAGCCCGCGCAGGCCCGAGTGGTGGTGGAGCGCCTCGTCGAGCTCGCGCGGGTCCATGCCCTCGCGCAGCAGGTGCAGCAGCGCCCCGGCGTCGATGTCGCCGGGGCGCGTGCCCATCACCAGGCCCTCCAGCGGCGTCATGCCCATCGAGGTGTCGACGGAGAGCCCGCCGCGCACGGCCGCGACGCTGCAGCCGTTGCCCAGGTGCAGGCTGATGAGGTTGGTTTCCGTCGCCGTCTTGCCGAGCATCCGCGCCGCCTCGCGGCTCACGTAGCGGTGCGAGGTACCATGGAAGCCGTAGCGGCGCACGCCGCGCGCGCGCCACTGCGCGGGCACCGCGTAGTGCATTGCCGCCGGCGGCAGGCTGTGGTGGAAGGCGGTATCGAACACCGCGACGTGCGTTCGCCCGGGCAGCAGCTCCATGCCGAGCGCGATGCCGAGCCGGTTGGCCGGGTTGTGCAGCGGCGCCAGCGCATCGAAGCGCGCGAGCTCCGCGAGAGCGGCTGCGTCCATGCGCACCGGCGCCAGGAAGCGCTCGCCGCCATGCACCACGCGGTGCCCGACGGCGACGATGGCGTCCTGCTCCGCGATGCCTGCGAGCGCCTGCGCCAGCGCGGCGCGGTGATCCGCGGGCCCGGCCCCGTCCTCGCCGATATGCTCGATCTTGCCCGCGGCAATCTCCCGCTCGCCGCGCATGTCATGCACGCTGAACTTCAGCGAGGAACTGCCGCTGTTGATCACCAGGATGTGCGTGTCGGTCATGTAGAGGCCATCGCGGGTACAGCTTGGCGCCGCATTGTGGGTCGCGATTATGACAGACAGGCCGTCGCGCGCGGCGGCCCTGCGCGTATCGGCGTGACGCGGGTGCTCAAATCTGGCGTTCGCGACCGGCCCAGTAGCGCTCGCGCAGCGCGCGGCGCAGCACCTTGCCGGCTTCCGAGCGCGGCAGCGCCGCGACGAAGTCGAAGCTGCGCGGCCATTTCTGCTTCGCCAGGTGCTCGACGCAGAAATCCGTGAGCGACTGCCTGAGCGCCGCGTCGGGCGCGAAGCCCGGGCGCAGTTCGACCACGGCCTTGATCTCCTCGCCGAGATCCTCGTTCGGCACGCCGACGCAGGCCACATCGGCCACCGCGCGGTGCTGCGCGAGCACGTCGTCGATCTCCTGAGGATAGATGTTCACGCCGCCGGAGATGATCACCTCGGCGCTGCGCCCGCTGAGGAACAGGTAGCCGTCGGCGTCGAGGTAGCCGATGTCGCCGGCGGTGAAGTAGCCCTCGCGCAGCACCGCGGCGGTCTTGGCGGGATCCTTGTAGTACTCGAAGGCGCTGCCGCTCGGGTTCACCAGGTAGATGGTGCCGGGCTGTCCCGGTGCCAACTCGTTGCCGGCGTCGTCGAGGATGCGCAACTGCCCCGGCGCGGGCCTGCCCACGGTGCCGGGTTTGGCCAGCCACTCCTGCGGGCTCACGATGGTGCCCTGGCCCTCGGTGCCGGCGAACATTTCCCACAGGATCGGGCCCCACCAGTCGAGCATGCGCTTCTTCACATCGACCGCGCAGGGCGCGGCGCCGTGGATCACGAAGCGCAGGCTCGACACGTCGTGGCGCGCGCGCACCTCATCGGGCAGCTGCAACAGCCGGTTGAACATCGTGGGCACGCAGAAGGTGTGGGTGATGCGGTACTGCGCGATCAGCGCCAGCATGCGTTGGGGGTCCCACTTGTCCATGATCACGGCGCCGATGCCGGCGGTGAGCGGCGTGGTGAAGCACAGCGCAAAGGGGCCGGTGTGATACAGCGGTCCGGTGGCCAGCGCGCGGTCCGTGCCGCTCTCGGGATCGAGCTGGAACACCGCGGTCAGCATCTGCTGCAGTTGCGCGGCGTGCACCGGGTCCAGCGGCGGACGGTACACGCCCTTGGGGCGCCCCGTGGTGCCCGAGGTGTAGAGCATGGTGGCGCCGAGCGAGGGGTCGGGGATGTCGCTGCCATCCATGCCGCCGAGCGCATCCGCCCAGCTCGTGTAGTCCGGCAGCTCGCCGCCGATGGCGACGCGCAGGCGCAGGCGCGGGATCTGCGCGCAGCCCGGCGCGACGGCGGCCACGCGTGTGTCGAGGAACAGCGCCTGCGCCTCGGCGTTCTCCACGATGTAGCGGATATCCTCCGGCGCGAGGTGCCAGTTGATCGGCGTGAGCCGCAGGCCCGCGCGATGGGTGGCGAAACGCACCACCGCGAACTCGGTGCGGTTGCTGCACACCAGTGCCACGGCGTCGCCGGCGGCGAGTCCCGCCGCGCGCATGCGCCGCACCAGGCGGTTCGCCTGCGCGTTCAGTTCGGCGAAGCTCATCGTGCCCTGGTCCGACCACAGCGCGATGCGCCCGGGCTGCGCGGCGGCCACCGCGCTGATTTCCATGCCCTCGGGGGCGCGCGCGCAGGCGAGCGCGAATACTGACTCGGTCACTGTTTTACTCTCCCTTGAATTCGGGTGCGCGCTTTTCCTTGAAGGCGCGCGGTCCCTCGCGGGCATCGCGCGACATCATGACCCGGGCCGATTCCTGCGCCTCGCGCGTGAAGGCCTCGTTCCACGACTCGGTGTGGCTGTCGATCACGGTGCGCTTGATCGCGGCGAGCGCGAGCGGGGCGTTCGCCGCGATGCGCGTCGCGAGCGCCTCGGCGCGCGCGCGCAGCTCGTGCGGCGCCACCACCTCGCTGATGAGCCCCCAAGCGAGCGCCGTGGGCGCGTCGATGGGCTCGCCGGTCATCAGCAGGTGCATCGCATGGGCGTAGGGGATCTGGCGCGCCAGGCGCACCATCGAGCCGCCCCCGGGCACGATGCCGGAGCGGGGCTCGGGCAGGCCGAACTGCGCGTTGCTGGCGGCGATGCGCACGTCGCTGGCCGCGAGCAGCTCGCAGCCGCCGCCGAGCGCGCGACCGTTGATCGCGGCGATCACCGGCTTGTACAGCGGCTCGCCCTTGAGCAGCATCCTGTCGCCGATCGCCGGATCGGCCAGCAGGCGCTCCTCGACGGCGTTTTCGGGCTTGCGCGCGCCGGTCCACAACGGGATCAGCCCGCCGAGATCGCCGCCGCAGCAGAAGTCGCGATCGCCGGCGCCGGTGAGCACCGCGACGCGGATGTCGCGGTTGTCGCGCACTTCCTGCCAGGTGTCGGCCAGTGCCACGAAGGCCGCCGGGCTCAGGGTGTTCCGCGCCTCGGGGCGGTTGATGGTGATCCACGCGACCGTGCCGCGCTGTTCGTAGAGGATGTCGGTCATGGTGTCGTCTCCGGGGTGATTCATTCGTCGCCGGCGAGCGAGCGGCCGAGCCGCTCCACCGTATCGACGTATTCGTTCAGCATGTCGGCGATCACCGTGCGGCAGTCGCGCTCGTCGTTGCACAGGCCGACGGACTGGCCGCAGGGATAGAAGGCGAGATCCTCGTTGTCCGAGCGCGCGATGCGCAGGTGCGCTTCCTGCGTCAGCATGCCCTGCAGCGGCAGTGGCAGGAAGCCCGGGCAGTCCGGCGACTCCCATGCGTCGGTCCAGCCCGAGCGCAGCATGCGCGCGGGCTTGCCCGAAATCACCCGCGAACGCACGGTGGCATCGCTGCCCGCGGCCAGCAGCTTCTTCTTCGGCAGCGGCGCGACCTCGGATTCCGGCGTCGTCAGCCACACCGAGCCGCACCACACGCCGGCCGCCCCCAGCGCCATCGCGGCGGCGACCTGGCGCCCGGTGGCGATCCCGCCAGCGGCGAGCACGGGCAGCGGCGCAACCGCGTCCACCACCTGCGGCACCAGCACCATCGTGGTGATCTCTCCGGTGTGGCCGCCGGCCTCGTGCCCCTGCGCGATCACGAAGTCCACGCCGCCGTGCTTGTGCGCCAGCGCATGCTTCACCTTGCCAGCGAGCGCGCCGACCAGTATCCCGCGCGCGCGGCATTCGGCGAGCACGTCGGCGGGCGGCGTGCCGAGCGCGTTCACCATCACCTTCACGCCCGGGTAGCCGAAAGCCACGTCGAGCAGCTGGCGGCAGAGGTCGTGCGTCCAACCGATCTGCTCGCCGCTGATACCGTGATGGGTGCCGGCATCGGCATCCGCCGGCAGCGGCGCCACGCCGTGGCGCGCCAGCACGTCCTCGACCCAGGCCTTGTGGCCAGCGGGGATCATGGACTGCAGGTCCGGCACCTCGCCCGACTCGAACTTCTTCGGCATGATCACATCGATGCCGAAGGGCTTGTCGCCGAGCCTGGCGCTGATCCAGTCGAGCTCCTGCCCGAGCTGCTCCGGCGTGAAACCCGCGGCACCGAGCACGCCGATGCCACCCGCGCGGGAGACGGCCACGACCACGTCGCGACAGTGGGTGAAGGCGAAGATCGGCAGCTCGATGCCGAGACGTCGGCACAGCGCGTTGTTCATGATGAAGCCTCTCCTGTTTGCGGTTGGCGGTGGTGGCGCCTGGTGTCCAGCGCCTTCAGTTGTTGCTGGCGTTGGCGCAGCGCCGTATCCAGCGCCGTTGCGCTCGCCGGTGTGGCCCAGGCGCGCAGCAGCATCAGAAACTGGTAGCGCGTGCCCAGCCGGTAGTGTTCGAGGCTGAGCAGGCCCACGGACCAGTTCTCCAGCTGCATCGACTGGCAGGACACCATCTGCTCGGCGAGCAGGCGCGCGTCGGCATCCGCGCTCAGCCGGCCCTCGCGCTGCAGCGCGCGCACGGCCCCGGCAAGGCGTCCGATGCTGCGCGCGGCCACGCGCATCACCGGGTTGCTCGCACCGATCGCCAGCGCGCGCTGGAAAACCGCCCGCTGCGCCGCGCGCAGCGGCTCCTCGCGCGCGGCGAGGTAGCGCCAGGTTGCTTCGACGTACCCCTCGAACTCCGGCGCCGGACTGTCGATAGGTACCGGCTCGAGCATTGCCTGCTCCATGCCCGCGAAGAGCTGCTCGACCAGGCGGTCGACGATCTGCTCCACCCCTCCGATCAGGTTGTAGAGCGTGGCCACGCTCACGCCGGCGCGCGCGCTGATGCGTGCGGTCGAGAGCGCCGGCAACCCCTCCTCGCAGAGTATCGTCAGCACCGCATCGAGGATGCGCTGGCGCCGGCCGGCCTTGGCGCGCTCGCGCAGTCCGTCCAGGGCGGGGCTCATGGTTGCCGGCGTCGTTGTCATGACGGGACCGAGGATATAGAAAAAGTGGAAACACTTTCTAAATTTTTCTTCATCCCGGGCGTGCCCCGGCGGGCGAGGGGTGATCGTGACTACCTCTGCGGCGCGGATGACGTTAGTCTGGCGCCCTGTCCGAGCGCGAGTGCAGTGGCACCCGCACAGCATGGAGGAGCCAGCCGCTTGCCCGCTTTCCGTCCCCTCGAGTCCGCAGTGCCTGAGCCGGCCGCGCCGCGCGATGTCGCCGTCAAGGGCATGCCGCTGGCGTTCTGGCTCCCGCTGCTGACCGCGCTGTTGTTCGTCGCGGTGATCGCGGTGGGCAGCTGGCTGTCGTGGCAGAACGGGCAGCGCGCGGTGGCCGACCTCGTCGGGCAGTTGCAGTTGCGCGCCGGCAAGCAGGTCGACGAGCATCTGCGCAGTTATCTCGATTCGCCGCGCATCGCGGTGGAGATCATCGCCGGCGCGCTCGAGGAGGGCGAGATCACACCCGAGCGGCCTGCCACCATCCATGCCCTGCTGCTGCGCCTGGCGCGGGCCTACGACGGTGTCAGTTACCTCAATATCGGGCTGGAGGACACCCGGTTCTTCGGGTTGGGCCGGGTGGACAACGTCTCGCGCGACCTGGTCATAGAGGAGGCCGGCCCGCCCGATCTCACGGTGCTGCGCCAGTACGGCATAGACGCCAACGGCGCCCGCGCCGGACTGCGCAAGGAGCTGCCGTTCAGCGATATCCGGGAGCAGGCGTGGTATCGCGAACCGCTCACTGCGGGCCGCACCTCCTGGACCAGCATCTACAACTGGGTCGACAATCCCGACGTGGTCGTGATCGGGCTGGGCAAGCCGGTGCGCTTCGGGCCGGAGGCGATGCGGGCGGTGGTGGGCATCGACCTGTTCCTGGCCAATATCTGCGATTACCTCGCGGCGCTGGACCTGAGCCCCGGCGCGCGCGTTTTCATCGTCGAGCGCGACGGGACTCTGGTCGCCAGCTCGCACGGCGACACGCTGCGCCGCGGCGCTGGCGTTGCGCCGCAGTTGCAGCCGGTAGCCGAGGCCGAAGACCCGCTGATCCGGCTCGCC
>JAKJFB010000016.1:0-9559 GCA_022705125.1 Pseudomonadota bacterium | reverse complement strand
CCGCGAGCCGCGCCTCGCGACGTTCAGCGCCGAGGACGCGCGCTACTTCCTGCGCGTCTCGCCCTGGCGCGACAGCCTGGGGCTGGACTGGCTGATCGCGGTGGTGGTGCCGGAGGCGGATTTCACGGCGACGATCAGGGCCAACCTGCGCATCACGCTCGTCGCGGGCGCTGCCCTGCTGGTGCTGGCGCTCGGCCTGGCGCTGCTGATGGCGCGCTTCATCTCGCATCCCGTGCGCCGGATCGAGGTGGCGGCCAAGGCTGTCGCCGAGGGCGATTTCGACACGCCGCTGCCGCGCACGGCGTATCGCGAATTCAACCGGCTCTCGCAGGCCTTCGACGACATGACCCGGCGCCTGCGCGCGGCGTTTCGCGAAGTGGAGGTGGCGCACGACGAACTGGAGCAGAAGATCGCGCAGCGCACCGAGGAACTGCGCGAGGCCAACGACGAACTCGAGCGACTGAGCCGCCAGGACAGCCTGACGGGCCTGGCGAACCGCCGCCGCTTCGACCCCGGTCTGCGCGAGGAATGGCTGCGCGCGCGCCGCAGCGGCGAACCGCTGACGCTGGTGATGTGCGACCTCGACTACTTCAAGGCCTACAACGACCGCTACGGGCATGCCCGCGGCGACGAGGTGCTGGTGAAGGTGGCGCGCGTGCTGCAGTCCGAGCTCAGGCGCTCCAGCGATCTCGCCGCGCGCTACGGCGGCGAGGAGTACGCGCTGATCCTGCCCAACACCACGGCCGACGACGCGCTGGCCGTGCTCGCGCAGATCCGCGCCGGCATGGCTTCGCTCGGGCTGGTGCACGAGGGCTCGCCGTTCGGGCGCCTCACCATGAGCTTCGGCATTGCCTGCCACCACGCGGGCAGCGAATTCGCCTCGCCCGAGGAGCTGCTGGTCGCGGCCGACCAGGCGCTCTACCGGGCCAAGGCGAGCGGTCGCGATCGCGTGGCCGTCCACGGCAAACTCAGGGAAAACGTTGCATGAAATCGCTCTGCCTGCTCACGCGCCGCGCCGGCACCACGCGCGAGGCTTTCCGCGACTACTACGAAACGCAGCACTGCCGGCTCGGCATGAAGTACTTCCCGTTCGCGAAGTACCTGCGCAACCACGTCGTCGCGGCATCCGTGGACATCGACTTCGACTGCGTGTCGGAGTTCTACTTCGACGCGGGTCGCGGCGGCGCCGACCTGATGGCCACGCCCGTCGGCGACATCCTGCGCGCCGACGAGCGCAAGTTCATGGACCAGGGCCTGATCCGACCGGCCGTGGCCGAGGAGAGCATCCTCGCCGGGCCGCCGCGCGACGTGGCGGCGCCCGGCACGCAACGCCAGCTGCTGATGCTGGACCCGGCCGACGGCGCGGCGGACGCGGACTTTTTCGCCGCGCTGCGCGACTGGGGCCTGGCGCTGGGTGCCGCGCCCGGCATGCTGCGCGTGAGCCTGGATCGCGCCACGCCCTTCGCGCCCGGTGCGGGCGGCTTCCCGTGGCGGGCGATGCTGAGCCTGTGCCCATCCCGGCGCCGCCGGCGACGCTCACGCTCGGTGTCGCGCTGCTCGCCGACGTGTGCGAGAGCCCGCCCGAACTCATCCGGGCGCTGTACGCCCCCGAATCGAACTGACCATCCAAGGAGTAGTTGTCATGTCCCGAAAGACATTCGTGCAGCGCATCGCCGCGCTCGCCGCCACGCTCGTGCTCGCCGCCCCCGCGCTGGCCCAGGAAACGGCCGAGGTCGAACTGAAGGCAGGCTACGTCGATCCGGCGAGCGGCGTGAAGGTCGAGGAGATCGTGGTGATGCCCGAGCAGGACATGCAGGCCGTGCGCCTGGCGGTGCCGCGCAGCGGCGAGCCGATCGAGGAGATGGTCGTGACGGCACGACGGCGCTCCGGCGAGCCGGTGCTGCAACTGAAGCCGCACGAGTTCGTGCGCGACTACGACCACAACTACTACGGGCTGGTGATCTATCTCGGCAAGAACGAGAGCCTGCCGCTGCGCCTGTACATGGACGCCGCGCAGCAACGCCCGGGCCCGATCACGCCCTGAGCCGTGGGGCGAGTTCATTCGGACATTTGTCCGGCTGAAGCCGGACCCGTGATTGTCGGATGAATCCGCACCTACGCCAGCTCGCGGCTGACGATGCGAAAGCCGAAGGCGGCCGGATCGCGGCCGTCGAGCACCGTGTCGCCGAACTCGGCGTACGGGTACATCAGGTAGGGCAGCGGCGCGCGGGCCTTTGGCGCGAGCTCGAAATCGCGCGCGTGGTTGAACGCGACCCAGTTCATTTCCCAGTAGCCGAACAGCCGCTCGCGCAGCGCCGCGATGCGTGCGTCCTCCAGCGGCAGCTTTTCCTCCAGCACGGCCTTGCGCACGTCGGCCGGGTCCACCGGCACCCAGCCGTGGGTCGCGCTCAGGAACTCGGCGCGGCAGTGCTGCGCGCCCGAGACGTCGCCCGCGGGCTTGCCGAGGCAGTTGAATTGCGCCGAGGGACCGACGCGCAGGCCGTAGACCTCGCGCGCCGGTATGCCGGCGGCGCGCGCCAGGCCCACGAACAGCGAATTGATGTCGGCGCACTTGCCGCCGAGGTTGCCGCTCTCCAGCATGAACTTGATGTCGCCCAGGCCGCAGCCGCGCACCGTCGGCTCGCGGAAGGTGTTGTCGACGATCCAGTCGTAGATCGCCCGCGCGCGCTCGTCGGGCGTCGCGGCCTGCGCCTCGCCCACGATGCGCGCGGCCGTCTCGGCCACGATGCCGTCGACCGGCATGTGGGCGGTGGGCTGCAGGAAGCGTTCGGCCTCGCTCGCCTCGGGCGCCAGGGCCTTGTGCGCCATCGGGCGGTCGCGCGTCGCGAACACGGCGCTGACGGTCAGCGGGCGCGGGCCGCGCGCGCCGTCCCAGGCAGCGTGGAAGATCGGGGCGCCATAGACCGGATCCCGGCGCAGTGTCGCGCCAGGCGCGTCGCCACGCCACGTGATCTCGCCCACGCGCTGGTAGTCGCCGGCGTCCTGGGGCAGCGGCAGCCACAGCTGGCCGGGCCCCTTCAGCGCCGGGAGCTCGATCTCGTAGTCGAGCGCGTAGCTGCGCCAGCCCGCGCCGGCGGTTTCGGCGCGCAGCCTGGACGAGGCAAGGCAGAGCGGGGCGAGGACTGCTTGTTTCAGGAGGGTGCGGCGTTTCATGGCGCTCGATCCGGATGACATCGGTGACGGGGAGCCAACCTTACACCGGTCGCCGGCACGGGGCGAGCGTCCGTCGGCTGGCGAATTTCCCACGTCGCACGTAGGTCGCCATTCATGGCGACAACGGCATCCGGAACGCACATGTCGCCATAAATGGCGACCTACGGCGCTGTGCTCAGCCGCTGCCGAAGCCGGGCTGCGCCGTGCACTGCGCCGCGCTGACCTCCACCTGCGTGACCCGCGACCACTTCGGTCCCGTGTTCAGCTCGGCGATGAAGGCGTCGAGCGCCGCGGCCTCGCCGCAGGCCAGCACCTCGACGCGACCGTCGGGCAGGTTCACGGCGCGGCCGCGGATGCCCAGCTCCAGCGCGGCGCGGCGCGCGAAGGCGCGGTAACCCACGCCCTGCACCGTGCCGCTGACCAGCGCGCGCCGGCACATGCTCAGGGACTCCCGGTCGCGGCCTCGAGGCTCGCGACCGTCTGCGGCCCCAGCAGCACGGTGCGCTGCGCGCCCGACGGGTCGATCACGAAGGTCGAGGGCAGCGCCTGTGGCCGCGCGAGGCCGAGCTCGGTGGCCGGATCGCGGTCGAGCAGCAGCTCGGGCGGGATGCCGAGCGTGCGGGCCTGCTGCTGCAGCGCCTCGCCGGTGACGCCGTCGAAGTTCACCAGCACCACGCGCGCCGTGCCGGCGTGCTTGCCGGCGAAGGCGTCGAGCTCGGGTATCTCCTCCAGGCAGGGCTTGCACCACTCGGCCCAGTAGTTCACCAGCAGCCACTGTCCCGGCCGACGCAGCGTGTCGGCGGCCTTGGTGGGCTCCTCCTCGCGGGCGCAGCCGGCCAGCGCCAGCAGCACGCCCAGCAGCAGCGTGCCCGGCGCGCGCCGTAACCTGTCAATGCGCGGTGTCATTGCCTGTTTCCTGTTCCCCGGTGGTGAAGATGTCCTCGAGGCTGGGCGCCAGCGCCTGGCGCAGCCCGCGCTCGGCGGCCTCGATCGTGGCGAGCGCCGTGCGGCACCACGGCGGCAGTTGCTCTCGTTCGCTGGCATCGGGTAGCGAGCCCGCGGTGCCGACCAGCGTGTACAGCGACCACAGCGACACGCTGTCGGCATCGATGCCGAGCACGTATTCGCCCTGTTGCGTCTCGCGCAGCAGGCGCGCGTCGAGCAGCCGCTCGCTCAGGCGCTGCCAGCGCACGGGCTCCGTGCTGTAGCGCCCGAACAGCCAGTCGCGGCCCGTGAGTTCGCTCTCGCGCAGCGCGCTGCCGGTCTGGTGCAGGCGATAGAGGCGCTCCAGCACGCCGAGCGCGACCAGCAGGTCGGGCAGTTGCGCGGCGCGCCGGCTGCGCCCCGCCGAGCAGGATCTGCCATGACAGGTGGATCCACAGCAGGAACAGCGGCAGCGCGGCGAAGGTGCCGTAGATCAGCGTGTAGCTGCCCTGGCCCACGGTCCAGGTGAACAGCCATTTGCCGGCCTCGAACCCGAGTGCGGCGAGCGCGCCGCCGAGCGCGGCATGGCGCAGCGGCACGTGGCAGTTCGGCACCACGCGGTACATCAGCGTGAAGGTGGCGAAGGTGAACAGCTGCGGCAGCGCCTGCAGCGCCAGGGACTTCACGCGCAGGGTCTGCGGCGCGTCGCTGAAAACCGACAGCGAGAACAGGTAGGTGCTGACCAGCAGCGCGGCGCCGAGCAGCAGCGGCCCCAGGCTCAGCACGGCCCAGTAGATCAGGAAATTCGCCACCCCGTGGCGGTGCTCGCGCACGCGCCAGATGTGATTGAACTGGGTCTCGATGGTCTTCAGCATCAGGTAGGCCGAGAGCACCAGCATCACCGTGCCGGCGGCCGTGAGCCGCCGCGCCTGCTCGGCGAAGCCGCGCAGGTACTGCCGCACCTCGGCGCCGGTGGAGGGCACGAAATGGCGGAACACGAAGTCCTGGATCTGCTCGTCCAGCGCCTCGAAGTCCGGCACCATCGAGAGGATCGCGTAGGACACGGTGAGCATCGGCACCAGCGCGAACAGCGATACGAAGGTGAGTGCCGAGGCGCTCTGGCGCGTGCGGTCTTCCGTCATGCGCGCGTACAGGTGGTGCAGGAAGCCGCCGAGGTCGGTCAGCATGGCGCGCAGGCCCGTGTCTGCGTGGCCGGAGGGTGGCCGGGAATGTGCTGTCATGCGCGTGCGGTTATACTGCGCGGCCTCGAAGTGCGGCATTAGAACAGAAGCTCGCGGATACGTCATGACCGAAGTCTCGATCTACCACAACTCCCGCTGCTCCAAGTCGCGCGAGGCGCTGGCGCTGCTGGAGGAGCGCGGCATCGCCCCGCGCGTGATCGCCTACATGGAGGCCGGCCTGCAGGAGGCGGAACTGCGCGCGCTGCTGGCGAAGCTCGGCATCCCGGCGCGCGAGCTGCTGCGCACCTCGGAGGCAGCGTACCGCGAGCGCGGGCTGGGCGATCCGGGCCTCGCCGAGGCCGCGCTGATCGGGGCGATGTGCGCCGAGCCGCGCCTGATGCAGCGCCCGATCGTGGTCCGGGGCAAGCGCGCCGTGGTGGCGCGCCCGGCCGGGCGCGCACTGGAGCTGCTGGCATGAGCGATCCCTGGGTGCTGGTGCTGTACTACAGCCGCCACGGCGCCACGGCGCGGCTCGCCGACGCGGTGTGCGAGGGCGTGGATTCGGTGCGAGGGATCGGCGCGCGGCTGCGCACGGTGCCGGCGGTGTCCGCGGTCTGCGAGGCGGTGGCCGCGGACGTGCCCGACAGCGGGCCGCTCTACTGCGAGGAGCAGGACCTGCGCGACTGCGCCGGCCTGGTGCTGGGCAGCCCGACGCGTTTCGGCAACATGGCCGCGCCGCTCAAGTATTTCATCGACGGCACCTCGAGCCTGTGGCTGAGCGGGGCGCTGATCGACAAGCCGGCCGCGGCCTTCACCTCGACCGCGAGCCTGCACGGCGGGCAGGAGAGCACGCTGCTCAGCATGATGCTGCCGCTGCTGCATCACGGCATGGTGTTCTGCGGGCTTCCCTACAGCGAGGCCGGACTGATGCAGACCAGCGGCGGCGGCACGCCCTACGGCGCCTCGCACCTGGCCGGCGCGCAGGGCGGGCGCGCCGCGGACGGGCACGAGCTCGCGCTGGCGCAGGCGCTGGGACGGCGCATCGCGCGCCTCGCGCTGGCGCTGCACGCGGCGCGGGGGGGGCATTGATGGACGCCGTCCCCGCCCCCCGCACCGCGCTGATGCGCCGCATCTCGCTCGCCTGCTACACCGTGCTCGTGGCGGCGCTGTCGCTGCAGATCTTCGGTATCGAGCGGCTCGAGGTCGCCACGCGCGGTTTTCTGTGGGTGATCTGGATCGGGCCGCTGCTGGTATTCCTGCCGGGGATGGTGCGCGGCACCTGGAAGACCTACCTGTGGCTGTGTTTCATGCTGCTGGTCTACTTCATGGTCGTGGTGGGCAATCTGTTCGGGCCCAGGGCAGGGCCTTCCGACTGGCTGCAGCTCGTGCTGATCTGCGTGTTGTTCAGCACCGCGATGTTCTACTCCCGCTGGCGGCAGCGGGAACTTGCCGGCCAGGGTGCCTGAGGAGAAATGCAAGCAATGGACGAGAAGCGCAAGGGGCCGGTTCGCCGCCTGTTCGGGACGCTGTGGTCGTTCCTGGGCTGGTTGCGCGTCTCGCTCGCGAACCTGGTGTTCCTGCTGGTGCTGCTGGTGCTGCTGGCGATGCTGACCCTGGACCGGCGGCCCGCGGTGCCCGATGGCGGCGCGCTGGTGCTCGATCCCTCGGGCGCGGTGGTCGAGCAGCTGAGCTTCGTCGATCCGCTGGCGGAACTGCTGAGCGGCGACGAGAATGGCCAGCGCGAGACGCTGCTGAAGGACATCGTGGATGCCGTGCGCCACGCGAAGGACGACGAGCGCATCGCGATGATCGTGCTCGCCACCGATGCGATGGAAGGCGCCGGCGTGACCAAGATCGGCGATATCGCCAAGGCGCTGGAAGCCTTCCGCGCCACGGGGCGCAAGGTGATCGCGGTGGGCGATGCTTTCAGCCAGGACCAGTACCTGCTCGCGGCGCAGGCCGACGAGATCTGGATGCACCCGATGGGCACGGTCGAGCTGTCCGGCTACGCCTCCTACCGCAATTACTACGCCGGCACGCTGGAGAAACTGAAGATCGACCTGCGCGTGTTCCGCTCCGGGACCTTCAAGTCCGCCTTCGAGTTCCTCGAGCGCGGCGACATGTCGGAGGCCGACCGCATGGCCACGGGCGACCTGCTGCGCGAGATCTGGAGCGCCTACACCACGATGGTCACCGCGCAGCGCAAGCTGCCGCCCGAATCGGTGGACCACTACGCCAACACGCTCGATGCCATCTACGAGAAGCACGGCGGCGACGCCGGCGCGGCGGCGCTGGAATACGGTTTCGTCGACCAGCTGAAGAGTCGCATCGAAATGGACCAGGCGCTCAAGGACATCGTCGGCGAGGACGCCGAGGGCAACGTGAACGCGATGAACTTCCGCGACTACCTCGGCGCCGTGCGCCCGGTCTTCGCGCTCGGCGAGACGGCGGACAAGCCGGCTGTCGGCGTGATCGTCGCCAGCGGCATGATCCTCGACGGCGAGCGGCCCTCGGGCAGCGTCGGCGGCGATACGCTGGCGCGGCTGATCCTTCAGGCGGCCGATGACGATGACATCGCCGCGCTGGTGCTGCGCATCGACTCGCCCGGCGGCAGCGGCTTCGCCTCGGAGATCATCCGCGAGGCGTTGCTCGCCTATCGCGACAGCGGCAAGCCGCTGGTGGCCTCGATGGGCAGCGTCGCGGCCTCGGGCGGTTACTGGATCGCCGCGCCCGCCGACGAGATCTGGGCCAGCCCGACCACGATCACCGGCTCGATCGGGGTGCTCAGCGCCTTTCCGAGCTTCTCGCGCGGTCTTGCCGAGCTCGGCGTCGGCAACGACGGCGTGGCGACCACCCGGACCGCCGGCGGGCTCGACCCGGCGCGTCCGCTGTCACCGGCGATGGCGAAGGTGTTGGAGCTCGCGAACCACGACGCCTACCGGCGCTTCATCGGCGTCGTGGCCGAGGGACGCAACATGGCGCCCGAGCGCGTCGCCGAGGTGGCCGAGGGGCGCGCGTGGAGCGGCGCGCAGGCGGCGCAGAACGGGCTCGTTGACCACCTCGGCGACCTCGATGGCGCGATCGCGGCCGCCGCGCGCCTGGCGACGCTCGAGGATTACCGCACGCAGTGGATCGAGGAGCCGCGCTCCTGGGCCGGCGCGCTGCTCGAGCGCCTGTCGCTGTCGCCGCAATCGCTGGCCGCGACGCTGCTCGCGCGCGGGCTCGGCATCGATGCCGCCGCCGAGCCGCTCGCGCCGCTGCTCGAGGGCTGGCGCGACCCGCGCGCGCAGTACGCGATCTGCACGGTGTGCGCGGTGTACTAGGTCTTTCGCTGGCGCTCGTGCTGGCGCTGCCGGCCGGCTGCGCCAGCGTGTCCTACCTGGGGCAGGCCGCCTACGGCCAGGTGCAGGTGCTGGCGGCGCGCGAGCCGCTGCAGCGCGTGATCGACGATCCGCACACCGGGCCGGAGCTGCGCGCCCGTCTCGAGCTGGTGCGCGATCTGCGCGCCTTTGCCGTTTCCGATCTAGCCATGCACGAGGCCTCGGGATTCGAGGACTATGCGGCGCTGCGGCGCGACTTCGCCGTATGGAACGTCGTGGCCGCGCCCGAGTTCTCGCTGCGCCCGCTCACCTGGTGCTTTCCCGTGGCCGGCTGCGTGGCGTATCGCGGCTACTTCGGCCGCGACGCCGCGCAGCGCCAGGGCGCCGCGCTGGCGCGGCAGGGACTCGATACGCATGTCTACGGGGTGGCCGCCTATTCCACGCTGGGCTGGTTCGATGATCCGGTGCTCGACACCTGGGTGCATCGGCGCGAGAGCGCGCTGGCCGCGCTGATCTTCCACGAGCTCGCGCACCAGCTCGTCTACGCCCCCGACGACACCGCCTTCTCCGAGAGCTTCGCGCGCGTGGTCGAGCGCGAGGGCGTGCGGCGCTGGTTCGCGCGCAGCGGGCGCGACGCGGAGATGGACGCCTGGCTGCGCGAACAGTCGGTCACTGCGCAATTCAACGCGCTGCTCGCCACCGCGCGCACGCGGCTGGAGGCGCTCTACGTGCAGCCGCTCGCGCCCGAGCAGATGCGCGCGCGCAAGGCGGAGCTGTTCGCCGGGTTGCGCGCCGACTATGAACGCCTCAGTCACACCTGGCCCGAGGGCATGCGCTTCGATGCGTGGATGGCGGCGCCGCTCAACAATGCGCGCCTGGCGAGCGTTGCCAGTTACGAGCGCTGGACGCCGGCGCTGACGCAGTTGCTGACGGAACACGGCGGCGAGCTGGAGTCCTTCT
>JAKJFB010000169.1:273-6451 GCA_022705125.1 Pseudomonadota bacterium | reverse complement strand
GACCGGCGGGTCCAATTATGGGACCTGCCTGCGCTCGAGCGGCGGGCGCAGTGGGAGATGCCCCGCAGGGCAGAGTGGAAACGCTCAGGCGCCTACATACTGGCGGTAGGCTTCGGCGCCGCGGAGGGCGCCTGCCTGAGCGTGTCGGCGGACGGATTCGTGCACCGCCTGCGCCTTACTCCGTAGCGGCTTCGGTCGCTTCCTTGGGCTCGATCGACAGCAGTTCCACTTCGAACTTCAGCGCCGAGTTCGGTCCGATCTGGTTGCCCGCGCCGCCGGGGCCGTAAGCCAGGCCCGAGGGGATGTAGAGTTCCCACTTCGAGCCAACCGGCATCAGTTGCAGCGCCTCGACCCAGCCCGGGATCACGCCGCCGACCGGGAAGGTCACCGGCTCGCCGCGCTTGTAGGAGCTGTCGAACTCGGTGCCGTCGATCAGCGTGCCGCGATAGTGCACCTTGACCACATCCTCGGCGCCCGGCTTCGGACCTTCGCCGGCGGTGACGATCCGGTACTGCAGACCGCTTTCCGTGGTTACCACGCCTTCCTTGGTGGCGTTGTCTTTCAGGAAGGCCTCGCCCTCGGCGAGGTTCTTGTCGGCAGCGGCCTTCTGTTCGGCCTGCATGCGCTCGGAGTGCGTCTTCTGCAACTGTTGCATGCCGGCGGCCACTTCCTCGTCCGTCAGGGCCAGCTTGTCGGCGGTGAAACCCTCGAGCACGCCTTTGGCCAGCGCTTCGGCATCGACCTGCAGCTTGTCGTTGCGGAACTGGCGGCCCATCGAGGCACCGAGGCTGTAACCCATGCGCTGGGCATCGGTGCTGATCGCGGCGCCGCCATCGGCGTTGGCGGCATCCTCGGGCGCCTTGGATTCATTGCAGCCCGCGAGCGCGAGCAGCGACACGCAGAATGCCACGGGCAGGGAAACGGAACGGTTCATCTGGAGTCCTCGGGGGGGAATGACGCGCGCATGCGCGGGAGCGCCGCATCATACATGAGGCCCCGCGCGCTTGGATATGCGCCGCCCGGGCTCAGTAATCGAACACCAGCGCGGCCAGCCGCGCGCCCGCGATCGCTGCCTGCGCAGGGGCCGTGCCGCTGCCCTCGAGGCATGCGGCGAGCGATTGCGCGGCGCATGTGCGCGCGGGCCCCGCGCGCAGCGACGATGCTCCGTCCGCCAGCAGCCTGGCCTGGCGGCGCTCGGCCGCGAGCTCCGCCTGCATCAGGCGATCGGCGCCGACGGCAAGCGCGGGGGAGCCGAGCGCATCGGCGGCGCGACGAATTGCGCGCCGCGCCGCGCGCAGCGGACGCACCAGGTGACGGTCGAGCGGTTCGAGGCGCGCGATCGCCTGGCGCAACGCCGCGCCCCGCACGCAGTCGCCGCCCTGCGCGCGCCAGGCGCAGTACAGCAACAACATCACGTTCGCGCCGTGCTCGTCCTGGAGCGCCACGCAGCACTGCGCCACGCCCGGACGGGCGTAGCGTGCGAGCGCGAACTCCCAGAATTCCTCCGTGCCCATGATCCCTCCGTCCATGCAAACGGATTCTCGCCGAACGGCGCATGCGGTGTCGCGCTTGAAACGCGTCACGGCAATCCCCATCTTCCCAGCAGATGATTCCCGGGTGCTATGATTCGCGCACAGCCCCGACACCACCCGCAACGCACCCGGAGAAACCGATGAGCGAGCATATCGTCCATGTCACCGACGCCTCCTTCGAGGAGGAAGTCCTGAAGTCCAAGCTTCCCGTCCTCGTGGACTACTGGGCCGAGTGGTGCGGACCGTGCAAGATGATCGCGCCGGTGCTCGACGAGATCGCGCGCGAATACGCCGGCCGGCTGAAAGTCTGCAAGATGGACGTGGACGCCAACGGCGAGACGCCGGCGCGCTTTGCGATCCGCGGCATCCCGACGCTGATGATCTTCATGAACGGCAACGCCGAGGCGACCAAGGTGGGTGCGGTATCGCGTTCGCAACTCGCCTCGTTCATCGACTCGGCCATCGCCTGAGTCCCGATCGTGCGTGCGCGGGCCGGTCGAGGGCCCGCGCCACGCGACGCCCGGGGTGCTGGACTGGCGCCGGGAACGCGTGCTACATTTGCCCCCGTTCAAATGCAACCAGCCCGTCCAGTCACTCCTGATCTGCCGCTCCAACCCCTGTTTCCGCGTCTGGATCTGCGCTTCTCGGCGTGACTCGCTGGCATCTCCGCGTGCCGCCTTCCGGTAACGCACAAATCCATTCTTCCCATCCAACACACCACACCAACACACATGAACCTGACCGAACTCAAAGAAAAGCCCATCAATGAACTCGTCGAAATGGCCGAGGCCATGGGCATCGAGAACGTCGCCCGCTCGCGCAAGCAG
This sequence comes from Pseudomonadota bacterium, assembly GCA_022705125.1. The sequence continues at coordinate 4,092 of JAKJFB010000169.1, read as the reverse complement.
GACGTCATCTTCTCCCTGCTGAAACGCCACGCGAAGAGCGGCGAGGAAATCTCCGGCGACGGCGTGCTGGAAATACTCTCCGACGGTTTCGGCTTCCTGCGCTCGGCGGATTCGAGCTACCTGGCCGGCCCCGACGACATCTACGTCTCGCCGAGCCAGATCCGGCGCTTCAACCTGCGCACGGGCGACACCATCTCCGGCAAGATCCGCCCGCCGAAGGACGGCGAGCGCTACTTCGCGCTGCTGAAGGTCAGCGACGTCAACTTCTCGGGCTCCGACACCTCGCGCACCAAGGTGCTGTTCGAGAACCTCACCGCGCTGTTCCCGCAGGAGCGCCTGAAGCTCGAGCAGGGCAACGGCAGCAGCCAGGATCTCTCGGGCCGGATCATGGACCTGGTCTCTCCGATCGGCAAAGGCCAGCGCGGCCTGATCGTCTCGCCGCCGAAGGCGGGCAAGACGCTGATCCTGCAGAACATCGCGCAGTCGATCGTGCGCAACAATCCCGAGTGCTACGTGATCGTATTGCTGATCGACGAGCGCCCGGAGGAAGTGACCGACATGGAGCGCTCGGTGCGCGCCGAGGTGGTCGCCAGCACCTTCGACGAGCCGCCGGCGCGCCACGTGCAGGTGGCCGATATGGTGATCGAGAAAGCCAAGCGCCTGGTCGAGCACAAGAAGGACGTGGTGATCCTGCTCGACTCGATCACGCGCCTTGCGCGCGCGTTCAACACCATCGTGCCCTCCTCGGGCAAGGTGCTCACGGGCGGCGTCGACGCGCACGCGCTCGAGCGGCCGAAGCGCTTCTTCGGCACCGCGCGCAACATCGAGGAAGGCGGCAGCCTCACGATCATCGCCACCGCGCTGATCGACACCGGCTCGAAGATGGACGAGGTGATCTACGAGGAGTTCAAGGGCACCGGCAACATGGAGCTGCACCTCGACCGGCGCATCGCCGAGAAGCGCGTGTTCCCCGCGATCAATATCCGCCGCTCCGGCACCCGTCGCGAGGAACTGCTGACCAGCGATGAAGAGCTGAACCGGATGTGGATCCTGCGCAAGCTGCTGCACTCGATGGAAGACATCGACGCGACCGAGTTCCTGGTCGACAAGCTGAAAGACACCAAGACCAACGACGAGTTCTTCTCGTCGATGAAGCGCAAGTAAACCTCGCAGGACGTACCGCGCCATGTCGTACCGCGACCTGCGCGAGTTCATCAAGGCGCTGGAAGGCGCCGGCGAGCTGAAGCGGATCGCGGTTCCCGTCGATCCGCATCTCGAGATCACCGAGATCTGCGATCGCACGCTGCGCGCGGGCGGCCCCGCGCTGCTGTTCGAGAACCCGAAGGGCTCGAAGATTCCCCTGCTCGCGAACCTGTTCGGCACGGAGCTGCGGGTCGCGCGCGGCATGGGCCGCTCGGATACCGCGAGCCTGCGCGAGATCGGCGAGCTGCTCGCCTTCCTGCGCCAGCCCGATCCGCCGCGCGGTATGCGCGAGGCGTGGAACCAGCTGCCGATATTCCGCCAGGTGCTGACGATGTCGCCGAAGGTGGTCGCGCGCGGCGAGATCCACGACAACATCATCGAGCGCGACGACGTAGATCTCACGATGCTCCCGATCCAGACCTGCTGGCCCGGCGACGTGGGGCCATTGGTGACCTGGCCGCTGGTGATCACGCGCGGCCCGCACAAGGAACGGCAGAACCTCGGCATCTACCGCATGCAGTTGATCGGCCGCAACCGCCTGATCATGCGCTGGCTGTCACACCGCGGCGGCGCGCTGGATTTCCAGGAGTTCAGGCAGCAGAACCCCGGCAAGCCCTACCCGGTGGCGGTGGCGCTGGGCGCCGATCCCGCGACTATTCTCGGCGCCGTCACGCCGGTGCCGGACACGCTGTCCGAATACGCTTTCGCCGGGCTGCTGCGCGGCTCTAAGACGCTGCTGGTCAACGCCGGCGTGGGCAACCTGCAGGTGCCCGCGAGCGCCGAGATCGTGCTGGAAGGCCACATCTACCCCGACGATTTCGCCGAGGAGGGCCCCTTCGGTGATCACACCGGTTACTACAACGAGGTGGAGCGCTTCCCGGTGTTCACGGTCGAGCGCCTGCTGCATCGCGACAACCCCATCTACCACAGCACCTACACCGGCCGCCCGCCGGACGAGCCCGCGGTGCTGGGCGCGGCGCTGAACGAGGTGTTCGTGCCGCTCCTGCAACGGCAGTTCCCGGAGATCGTGGACTTCTATCTGCCGCCCGAGGGTTGCTCGTACCGCCTCGCGGTGATCACGATGAAGAAGCAGTACCCGGGGCACGCCAAGCGCGTGATGATGGCGGCGTGGTCCTTCCTGCGCCAGTTCATGTACACGAAGTTCCTGATCGTGACCGACGACGACGTCAACGCGCGCGACTGGAAGGACGTGATCTGGGCCATGACCACGCGCATGGACCCCAAGCGCGACACGCTGCTGCTCGAAAACACCCCGATCGATTACCTCGACTTCGCCTCGCCCGTGGCGGGCCTCGGCGGCAAGGTCGGCTTCGACGCCACCAACAAGCTGCCCGGCGAGACCACGCGCGAGTGGGGCCGCCCGATTGCGATGGATGCGGCAGTCAAGCAGCGCATCGACGAGATGTGGGGCTCGCTCGGCATTTCCTGAGCCCGGCAATGCCGACGAAGGCGTCGCGAACATCGCGCGGCGCCGGTCGAAGCGCCGCAGTAGCGCGCCATGCGCGCGATTTCCTCCGAAGATCGCGCGGCGAGAACATTGCCGAGGCCGCAGTGCGTGAGGTTCGTGAGGAAGCCGGCTTCAATCCGTCGGTCGCGGACATCGGCATGCCGCTGTGGCACCGCTGCACGCTCACTCGGTCATGGAACGATCCGCGCAAGCACATTCTGCGCAAGCTCACTACGCAGCCGGACCTGGTCCCGGAACTCCGGGGCAAGGGTCTCGGCGGGAAACTCGTGGCCACGTTGGAATCGCTGCTGACAGCCCGGGGATGCCCGAAGCTCAACCTGCAGCTTCGCGCCGGCGTAAAGCGCACGTCAATGATCCGGGCTGGCGACGATTTCATGTTCGGTGTGGCTGAGCCGTATGAAATGTACGAGAGACTTTGCATCATTACGGGTTGCAGGCAGAACCCGTGTGCACTTGACGTTCTCATTTCACTGACGCGTTTTATGGGCGGCGATGAGCCGCGGCCTGGCGGGCATGTGCAGCAGAGCGCAAAGATACGCTGCAAAGGCGGCGCGCCCGAGCAGGCTTTGCATCGGACACCCACGGCGGCGCTGAACGTGACGTTCGGCAGGATATGAGTGATGAACAATACCTGTCGTCTTTACACGGACCTGGCATGGCTGTGGCCAATGTGGGGCGATGCCGCCGATGAGTACGCTCACTACTGCCGTCATGTCGCGAACCTGATTGCACAGCATGCAATGCATCCGGCACGCACACTGCTGGACATCGGGTGCGGCGGAGGCAGCGGACATTCCGGCTGGGGAGGACATTCGATGCCGTCCTGATGGACGACGCAGTTTCATACATGACCTGCCTCGCGGACTTCGTGGCGGCGTTGCGCACGGCGTCTGCCCACCTGGATGCCGGCGGGGTTCTGGTCGTGACGCCGGACGTGACTGTCGAAACATTCCGGCAAAACAGCACCGTCGCCACGCACGCCACGCGCAAGGGAACACCGGACGAGCTCGATGTCGTTTTCGTCGAGAACGTCTATGACCCCGACCCTGCGGATGAACAGTATGAGACGACGGTCCTCTATCTCATCCGGGACCATGGACGCCTTCGGATCGAGACCGACCATTGGA
>JAKJFB010000169.1:0-263 GCA_022705125.1 Pseudomonadota bacterium | reverse complement strand
GCCTCTTCTCTCTCGATACCTGGCGACGTGTTCTGCGCGAAGCCGGTTTCGAGGTGCATGAGCACAAGTACAACGCGTGCGATGACGAGTACACGGTGTTCGCCTGCGTAAAGACCCCATGAAGGCCGAACAACAGCTTGCAGCCGTCGTTGCCCTGCAGCGCGGCCGAACCACGACGTCAGGCCACGCCACGTGCTCCGGTCCGGACCCCTGGAGCCGCGGCTTTGGCAAAATGGAGCTTTTCTGCATTGGATATTCCACGG
>JAKJFB010000168.1 GCA_022705125.1 Pseudomonadota bacterium | reverse complement strand
TATCCCATACCAGCAATACCTCGCCGCGCCGATCCAATGCTGCCTGCGGCGTGGCATCGGCCACCACGAACAGGCGGGTTTCATCCGGATTGAGCGCGGCGATCCGGCCCACCGGGAAGCCGGCCGGGAAGGTGCCGCCAAGGCCCGAGGTGATGAGCTCGTCACCCACCCGTACGTCGGCGCTGAGCGGGATGTTGGGCAAGGACAAGGCGTCGATGCGGCCGGTGCCGTAGGCGATGGTGCGCAAGCCCGACCGCACTACCTGTACCGGCACCGCGTGGCTGGGATCGGAAACCAGCATCGCGGTGGCGGTGAGCGGCGTCACCGCGACGATCTGCCCGACTACGCCACTGCCGTCGATGACCGCGAGTCCCTCACGCACGCCGCGCCGGCTGCCGGCATCGAGCACGATGCGATGCCGGAACGGATCGAGGTCGATGTCGATCAGGCTGGCGAGCTGCACCGACAGGCGCAGCCCGCGCGTGCCGCCCAGCAGCGCGCGCAGGCGCTGGTTCTCGCCCTGCACCGCTTCGAGCCGGTGCACCCGCGCCTCGCTCATCATCAGTTGTTGGCTGAGCGCGTGATTCTCGTTGGCGAGTCGATCACGGGTGCTGAAGGTGTCGTGCAGGTACCCGGCCAGTCGCACCGGCGAGGCGGCCACCAGGTAGGCCGGCCCGGCCAGCAGTCCGGCCCAGTAGCGCACCCGCTCCAGGTAGCCGCCGCGATAATCGGCCACCATCAGGATCAGCGCCGCGGTGAGGTGCAGCATCAGGCGCAGCGTCCCCGCGCCGCCTTCGGCGAACAGGGAGCCACTGGTATTGCCGGAGTAGGCCACGTGGGTCGCGCTGCGGACTCGGAGGTGGGTTCAGGACGCGCCGGGGGAATCCGGGTGCGCGGCGTGGCGCCTCCTCACCCGCCGCGCGCCACGCGCAGGCTCAGTCTGGCGCGAAGAAATCGTTGCCGTGCATGTCGATCAGCTCCAGCGCCCGGCCGCCGCCGCGCGCGACGCAGGTGAGCGGATCATCGGCCACGTGCACGTGCAGGCCGGTTTCCTCCGAAATCAGCTTGTCCAGATCGCGCAGCAGGGCGCCGCCGCCGGTGAGCACGATGCCGCGTTCGTACACGTCGGCGCACAGTTCCGGCGGGGTCTGCTCCAGCGCCGCGCGCACCGCGCTGGTGATGCCGGCGAGCGGTTCGTGCAGCGCTTCCAGCACTTCGTTGGAATTGATCGTGAAGTTGCGCGGCACGCCTTCGGCCAGGTTGCGTCCCGAAACCTCGATCTCCTTCACATCCTCCTGCGGGAAGGCGCAGCCGATCTCCACCTTGATGCGCTCGGCCGTGGTCTCGCCGATCAGGGTGCCGTGGTTGCGTCGCACGTAGCTGATGATGGCTTCGTCGAACTTGTCGCCACCGATGCGCACCGACTGCGAATAGACGATGCCGTTGAGCGAGATCACCGCCACTTCCGACGTGCCGCCGCCGATGTCCAGCACCATCGAGCCGCGCGCCTCGTGGATCGGGATGCCGGCGCCGATCGCGGCCGCCATCGGTTCCTCGATCAGGAACACCTCGCGCGCGCCGGCTTCCTCGGCCGACTCCTTGATCGCGCGCCGCTCCACCTGGGTGGAACCGCAGGGCACGCAGATCAGCACCCGCGGGCTGGGCCGCAGGAAGCGCGACTTGTGCACCTTGCGGATGAAGGTCTTGAGCATCTCCTCGGTGGTGCTGAAGTCGGCGATCACGCCGTCCTTCATCGGGCGGATGGTGGCGATGTTGCCCGGCGTGCGGCCCAGCATGCGCTTGGCGTCGGAGCCGACCGCGGCCACCTGCTTGGGCGAACCGGGGCCGCGATCCTGGCGGATCGCCACCACCGACGGCTCGTTCAGCACGATGCCCTGGTTGCGCACGTAGATCAGGGTGTTGGCGGTGCCCAGGTCGATCGAAAGATCGTTGGAGAAAATGCCGCGCAGGTGCTTGAACATCGAAAAATGGCCGGAGGAATGCGGAAAAGTCGGCTAGCCTAGCAATGCGGTCTAAACGCGGCAAGGAACTTGTTTCCTCGCGTTACCGCGGCGTTAACGGGAAATTCTGTGGTGCGGTTAGCACTCCATCCGCGTCGCGGGCAGGCGTCGCGCGGGCAAGCGCGTACGACCCTTGTGCGCGATCCGTGGCGTATGCTGCCGCGAGCACGTTTCCACCGGATCGAGGGGCCATGGACAGCGAGCGACGGACACGGCGGCGGATCTTGATGTCGCTGCTGGCTGCACCCGCCTTGGCGGGCCTGGGAAGGCCGCTTTCGGCCTGGGCGGAAACCGCAGACACGCCCATTGCCTCCGCCGACCAGGCCTTGGACGTCTTCGACCTTGAGCGCGTCGCCCGCGCCATGCTGCCGCCCGCACACTACGGCTATCTGGCCACCGGGGTGGACGGCGATGCGACCCTGCGCGCCAACACTTCGGCCTTTTCAAACTACGAGCTGCGCGTGCGCCGGATGCGCGATCTGAGCCGCGTCGACATGTCGGTCACGCTGTTCGCGCGCACCTGGGATTCACCGATCTACCTCAATCCGATCGGCAGCCAGCGCGCCTTCCATGCGGAGGGTGAGCTGGCGGCCGCACGCGCCGCGGGCGCGAAGAAGCATCTGCAGGTCTTGTCGACCGTGTCCTCGGTCGCGCTGGAGGACGTGGCGCAGGCACGCGGCGAAGCGCCCTGGTACCAGCTCTACCCGACTGACCAATGGCCGGTGACGCGCGGCCTGATCCGGCGCGCACGCGCTGCTGGCTGCCCGGCGCTGGTGCTGACGGTGGACCTGCAAGGCGGCTCCAACCGCCTCACAGCCGAGCGCGGCAAGCGCCTCGATGCGCGCGATTGCCAGTCCTGCCACGGCCCCGAGCCGAAGACGTTCGGCGACTACGTGCGCCGCAAACCGATGTTCCGCGGCCTCGATGTCTCGAAGGTTCGTTCCCCGGCGCCGCTCGATCTCGACTGGGACTACGTCAAGCGACTGCGCGACGATTGGTCGGGCCCGCTCCTGATCAAGGGCCTGGTGACGCGCGAGGACGCAGAACTGGCGCTGGAACATGGGGTGGACGGCATCGTGGTGTCGAACCACGGTGGGCGCGCCAAGGACAGCGGACGCGCTGCCATCGACAGTCTGGTCGAGGTGGTCGAGGGCGTGCGGGATCGCGTTCCGGTCCTGGTCGACAGCGGCTTCCGCCGTGGCAGCGACATCTTCAAGGCACTGGCGCTCGGAGCCACCGCGGTCGGGATCGGGCGGCCTTACATCTGGGGGCTGGCCGCGTTCGGGCAGGCCGGCGTGGAGCGGGTCCTGGACCTGCTGCGACGCGAACTGCGGATCGCGATGGGCCAGGCCGGCACGCGCACGCTGGCCGAAATCACGCCCGAGTTCGTGATGGATCGCCGGCGCCGCTGAAGGTTGCCCCGGCGTGGTGCCGGATCGCGCCCACCGGCTTGTCCCATCCGCGTTGTGGAACTCGCTCAGGCTGAGCGTGGTTCGACAAGCTCACCCTGAGCCGCATACCGCAGGCGAGAAGTCGAAGGACGCACCGTGCTTCTCATCAATGCCACCGAGCCTCGATAACCGCTCGTCCTGAGCGCAGGTCGCGCAGCGGCCGAAGCCGAAGGACCCACCGCTCACGCCTCGACGGCCGCAACTCCCTCGCCCGCCTGCAACCGCCACAAGGCGGCATAGGCGCAGCCGCGACCGAGCAGGGCTTCATGCGTGCCCGATTCAACGATGCGACCGGCTTCCATCACGTGGATCGCATCGGCGTGGCGCACGGTCGAGAGCCGATGCGCAACGACGAGTGTGGTGCGACCCCGCGCGGCCTCGTGCAGCGCGCGCTGGATCGCGGCCTCGGTCTCGTTGTCCACGGCGCTGGTCGCCTCATCCAGCACCAGGATCGCCGGGTCGCGATACAGCGCGCGTGCCAGTGCGATGCGCTGCCGTTGCCCGCCGGAAAGCCGGCTGCCGCGTTCTCCCACCTCGCTGGCGTAGCCTTGCGGCAGCGCGCGGATGAACTCGTGCGCCTGCGCCGCACGCGCGGCGTGTTCGATCCCGGCCGGATCGGGCGCCGCATCGCCGTAGGCGATGTTGTCGGCGATGCTGCCATCGGTCAGGAACGGGTCCTGCGCCACGTAGCCGATGTGGCGACGCAGCCCGCGCGGGTCGAGCGTCGCGATGTCGACGCCGTCGACCCGCACCCGGCCCTGCGCCGGCGGCACGAAGCCGAGCAGGAGTTTCAGCAGGCTGCTCTTGCCGCCGCCGGTGCCGCCGACCAGGGCGTGGGTTTCGCCCGCCGGCACGTCAAGCGACAGCGCGTGCACGACGCGGCGCCCGTCGTAATCGACGCTGACGCCCTCGAAGCGCAGCGCACCGCGCACCGGCACCGGCAACTTCCCGTCCGGCTGCGCTGGCAGCGGGGTTTCGAGCAGGTCCATCACCCGCTGCACCGAAGCCATCGCGCGCTGGTAGAGATCGGTCATGTCGGCGAGGCGCGTCAGCGGCCACAACAGGCGCTGGGTGAGGTACACCAGCGCCGAGTACGCGCCTACGCCCAGCTCGCCCTCCAGCGCCTTCCAGCCGCCGTAGAGCAAGGTGGCGACGAAGCCGACCAGCACCGCGAGCCGGATCACCGGGGTGATCGCCGCCGAGTAGCGGATCGCCTCGGCATTGCGTGCGCGATAGCCGTCCGAGGCGCGTCGCACGTGTTCGGCCTCGAAATCCTCCGCGGTGTAGGCCTGCACCGTCGCCATGCCGGCGAGATTGTTGTTGAGCCGGCTGGACACCGTCGCCGCGGCCTCGCGCGCGGCCGCATAACGCGGCGCCAGTCGCCTCTGGAACCAGAACGCGCCGACCAGGATCAGCGGTATTGGCAGGAAGGCGAGCGCGGCCAGGTCCCAGGTGAGCACGAAGAACACGGTTCCGACCAGGAGCGAGGACACCATCACCTGCACCAGGTCGTTGGCGCCGGTGTTGAGGAAACGCTCGACCTGGTGCACGTCCTCGTTCATCACCGCGAGCAGGCGCCCGCTGCGCGCGCTGGCGACGAAGTCGGGCGGCAGGGCCTGCACGTGCCCATACGCGGCCTGGCGCAATTCATGCTGCAGGTCCTGCGCCAGTCCGCGCCACGTGATCGCGTACAGGTACTCGAACAGCGACTCGAGCAGCCAGACCACGATCGTGATTGCGGTCAGCCAGACCAGCTGTTGCAGCGGATCGACCACGCCAAGCCCGGCCATGAACGAATCGCGCTGATTCACCACGATGTCGACCGCCACGCCGATCAGCAGTTCGGGCAACACGTCGAAGACCTTGTTGAGTACCGAATACAGCGTGGCCAGCGCCGCATCGCGGCGATACGGGCGGGCATAGCCGAACAAGCGGCGCAAGGGATGCATCGGGGAGTTCCGGCGGAAGCGAGGCGCGATTGTCGCATCGGGCGCGCGCCGGCCGGTTCCCCGCGACAGGTGTCGCGCTACCATGGCCGCTACCGCCATCGAGCCCCGACCACGCGGACGTCGAAAGGAAGTGCCATGCGGTACGCGATTGCTTCCCTGCTGTGTCTCTCCGGCAACGTGATGGCGGGCAGCGTGTCCGTCACTCACGGCAACGTGGCGGCAAGTGCGAGTACCTGCACGCTGGCGCAAGCGATCTACAGCGCGAATCGCGCCAATAATCCAAGCAATGCGACGCCGCCGGGCGCGACCACCGTCTTGCCGCTGTCGGAATCGGTGACCACGAGCATCGGTATCGGAACCTGCAGTGGCGCGACGGCCGGTGCCAACACGATTGATCTCAGCGCCATCGCCGGGCAAACCCTGAGCTTCGCCAGCACCGACAACTTCTGGTACGGGCCGAATGCACTGCCACCGATTGCCAGCAGCATCACCATTGACGGCCGTGGCGTGATTCTGGAGATTCCTGCCGCCACCCTGCGCCGGCGCTTTTTCTTTATCGGTGCCGATGCCGCGAGCTTGCGCACGCCGGGCTACAACACGCCGGGCGCGGGCGCACTCAGCCTGCGTGATCTGCAGCTGCGCGGTGGGCGGCAACGCGGCGGTGACAGCAGCTTCGGCGGCGGTGGCGCGGGTCTGGGTGGCGCGATCTACAACCAGGGCGAACTGGATCTGCAAGGCATCACCTTCAGCGACAACGCCGTGCGCGGCGGCGACAGCGGCAACGGCGATGCAACTGATTTGGCGGGCGGCGGTCTCGCTGCCGATGCAAGCGGAGGAGCGGGTGGCGGCGGCGGTGGTATGGGCGGCAGCGTGCCGCTGGGCAGTAGCGACGCGGGTGGCACGGCCGGGAGCTTCAGCAGCGGGGCCGGCGGCGGGGCGGAGTCCGCACTCGGCGGCGCGGGCGGAAGTGGGGCGCGTGGCGGCCACGGCAGCGGCGGCGGCGGCGGGGGCAACGACGACCTCGCCAATAGTTATGGCTCGGG
>JAKJFB010000167.1:6259-6523 GCA_022705125.1 Pseudomonadota bacterium | reverse complement strand
TGCGCGACAGCATCCGATTGACGACCCAGGCCAGCGCGAGCCCCGCGACGCCCCCGGCCAGACCCCAGGCATCGCCGTGCTGCACGCCGCCCAAGAGGCTGCCGAACGCGGCGCCGACCAGAAGCAGCAGCGTCCCCAGCCCGTAGCTGACCAGCGCCGCGCGCAGCGGCGCACCGTCCGGGATGCGGATCACCACCGCATCGCCAGCTGCGAAGCGGGCGTCCGCGGGGATGGAGAATTCGTCCCGGGGCATGCCGAAGACGT
>JAKJFB010000167.1:5982-6249 GCA_022705125.1 Pseudomonadota bacterium | reverse complement strand
GAGATCTGCACCGAGCCGCAACCACCCGGCTCGTCACAGCGTCCGCAGCCGCCCTGCTTGCCACTGAGCTTGACCCAGGCCTGACCATTCTCGATCCGCAGGATACGGGCGCGCGCTTCCATCATCGTGCCTCCGGCCGAATGCCCTCGCCGATGCGACGCACCGCCGCCTCTGGCGCCTCGCCGAGTGCGGTGACAAGGTGACCGTCGATCGCGCGCTTGAAAATGTTGATCGCGCCGCTGGAGAGCGGGCCGAGGCCGGCTCGCG
>JAKJFB010000167.1:0-5959 GCA_022705125.1 Pseudomonadota bacterium | reverse complement strand
TTCACCGCGATCCCGCCCCAGCGGGCGCTTCATGGCCGAGGTGAGCGCGTAACCCGGAACCGCCGGCTCGAGCACCCAGCCGGCAGCCTCGACGGACATGCTGACACCGCGCGCATTGACCATCCGCCAGCCTTCGTCGGTCTTGAAGCGCGACTCGAGCAGGCTGTTCTCCACCTCGCCCCCGATGCGCAGCTCGCTGAAGCTGAATTGCTCGATGACAGCACCGTGCTGATCGAGCGTACGCGACTTCAGCAGCAGGCCCGACTGCACGTCGGCCCACAGCACGTGGCCGTAGCGCAATTCGTCCTTGGGCTCGAGGACCAGCGCCTGGGCCTCGAGCCCGGCCACCCTGCCCAATTCGCCCTTGCGCACACGGTAGTTTTCGGCCAGCCCGGTCGGCGACGCCGGCAGGCGAGCCGGGAAGGCGCGACGGCCCTGCGCTTCGTCGATGATCACCGTGCGCTCGTCGGGCAATACGCAACGCACCTCGGCGCCACGGCGGATGATTTCGCGCGGACTGCCATCGAGGACCTCGAGGCGCTCGTACTCGCCGCTGGCATCGACACGATGCGCGATCCGCGAGGTCTCGACATGGCTGCCGGACTGATACACGAAGGTGCCAACGTAATTGAGTCGTTGCCCCGCGGTCGAGATGCGTCCGAGCCAGGACAAGGGGTCGGTCGGGTGTTCGGCAGACGCCGGTCCCTGCGCGAGCAGCGCGCAGAGACCGAGCATGGCGGGGAACCACCTCATCGAGCGCCGCCCTCGCGCGTGTCGGATACGGTGCGGACGTACTGCACGCCGGCCGGCATCGGGCCGCCGCGGCTGAGGCCCTGATGGGCGAAGAGATACTCGCGCATCGGATCGGCCGCCGGAGCGGCGACCGGGCGCACATTCGAGGAACCGACGAACTGGATCGGCGACGCGGCGACCGCCATCTGCGGCGCCGGCGCGTCCTGCCGGTACAGACTCGCGGCCACCAACCCCACCGCGGCCACCCCCATCACCGAAGCGGCCAGCGGCATCAGGCGATGCACGAGGCCGCGCTGCGCGAGGCCTGCCGCCGGGACCCCAGGCGCGAGCAGCGTCGGCTCGTCATCCAGGCTGACCATGACACGGGAAACGAAATCACTTGAACCGGCGGAGTCGCCACGCAGGGTGTCGCCGATCAGGCAATAGGTGTCCCACTCCTTGCGCAGCGAAGCATCCTTGCGCATGCCGTCGAACACCGCACGCATGCCCTGGTCGTCGAGATCTCCGTCGAACAGCGCCGACACTTTGTCCTTCATGCTTGCACCTACCAACGTTTGTCCGGGGCCGTGTCCAGCAGGGGCCGCAGACGTTCTGCTATCGCTTCGCGCGCACGGAAGATCCGCGAGCGCACCGTGCCAATCGGGCATTCCATGATGCCGGCGATCTCCTCGTAACTGAGCCCTTCGAGCTCGCGAAGCATGATCGCCGTCCTCAGTTCCTCGGGCAGTGCGGCCATCGCGTCCTCCACGGTTTCGCCGATCTGGCGGGTCATCAGCAGCCGCTCGGGCGTGTTGATGTCGCGCAACTGATCGCCTTCCTCGAAGGTCTCCGCCTCTTCAGAATCGAAACTCGTCGAGGTCGGGGCCCTGCGCCCCTGGGAGACCAGGTAGTTCTTCGCCGTGTTGATGCCGATGCGGTACAGCCAGGTGTAGAAGGCACTGTCACCCCGAAACGAACCCAGCGCTCGATAAGCCTTGATGAAGGTCTCTTGCGCCACGTCCTCGACTTCTGCCGAGTCGCGGATCAGCCTCGACAGCAATCTGTTCAGCTTGCGCTGGTACTTGGATACCAGCAGACCGAACGCCTGCTTGTCGCCACGTTGAACACGCTCGACGAGTTGCTGATCGAGTTCCCGATCGCTCATGGGTTCCTGTTGATTCCGGGGAATTCAAAGATTCGAAGATCCCGGATTATAAGCGAGCGGGCCACGTACTCAGCAGAAATCGAAGACACTGGAACTGACAGGGTCGGGTGGAAATAGTTCAGGCGCGCGGACGGGCAGGACGGACGACCGGGCGCGCCCGACGGCCTGTCACCGCATGCTATATTCCCTCTCCCGCAAATCCTGCCCGAGCGACATCTTGCTGAAACAGTACGACGTACTCATTCTTGGCAGCGGTACCGCCGGCCAGTCGATGGCCCTCCGTCTGGCGGACCGCCTGCGCGTGGCGCTCGTGACCAAGCGCGAGTTGGCCGACAGCGCGAGCAACTGGGCGCAGGGCGGCATCGCCGCGGTGCTCGACAACACCGACAGCATCGAAGCTCATATCCAGGACACCTTCGTCGCCGGCGCCGGCCTGTGCAACCCCACGTCGACGCGCTTCGTGGTCGAGAACGGCAAGCGCGCGATCGAATGGCTGATCGACCGCGGCGTACCCTTCACCCGCGAGGCCGACTCCCAGCTCGGCTACCACCTCACCCGCGAGGGCGGCCATTCCCACCGGCGCATCATCCACGCCGCCGACGCGACCGGGCGCGCGGTGTCGGACACGCTGATCGAGCAGGCCCGGCGCCATGCGAGCATCGAGCTGTTCGAGCGCCACATCGCGGTCAACCTGATCACGACCGCCGGGCGTTGCCGCGGCGCCTACGTGCTGAACAAGGACACGGCCTCGGTCGACCTCTTCAGTGCGCGCTTCGTGGTGCTCGCCACCGGCGGCGCCAGCAAGGCCTACCTCTATACCACCAATCTGGACACCGCGACCGGCGACGGCATCGCGATGGCCTGGCGGGCGGGCTGCCGGGTCGCGAACATGGAATTCAACCAGTTCCATCCGACCTGCCTGTACCACCCGAGCGCGAAATCCTTCCTGATCTCGGAGGCCGTGCGCGGCGAGGGAGGCGTGCTGCTGCTGCCCAACGGCGAGCGCTTCATGCCGCGCTTCCATCCGCAGGCCGAGCTGGCGCCGCGCGACATCGTGGCGCGCGCGATCGACCACGAGATGAAGCGCCTCGGTATCGACTGCGTCTATCTCGACATCAGCCACAAGGGCGAGGACTTCGTGCGCTCGCACTTCCCCACGATCTACAGCCGCTGCCTCGAGCTCGGACTGGACATGGCGCGCGCACCGCTGCCCGTGGTCCCGGCCGCGCACTACACCTGTGGCGGCGTGATGATCGACCGCGCCGGCCAGACCGACCTCCCGGGGCTCTACGCCGTGGGCGAGACATCGTTCACCGGGCTGCACGGCGCCAACCGCCTGGCCAGCAATTCGCTGCTCGAGTGCTTCGTGTTCGCCCGCGCCGCCGCGCAGCACATCCTCGCGCAGGGCGAGAGCATCGCGATCAGCGCCGGCCTGCCCGACTGGGACGCCTCCCAGGTGACCGACTCCGACGAGGATGTGGTGATCTCCCACAACTGGGACGAGCTGCGCCGCTTCATGTGGGACTACGTCGGCATCGTGCGCACCACCAAGCGCCTGCAGCGCGCGCTCAGCCGCGCCCACCTGCTGAAGCAGGAGATCGCCGAGTACTACAGCAATTACCGCATCACCTCGGACCTGGTGGAGCTGCGCAACCTCGCGCTGGTGGCGGAACTGATCATCCGCAGCGCGCTCGGGCGCCACGAGAGCCGCGGCCTGCACTACACCCTGGACCACCCCGGCCTCGCTGCCGAGGCCGGGGACTCCGTCCTAACACCCGGCTGAAGCGGGGCGCGGGCTTCAGCGCGCGCCGCGCAGGCGCAGCAGCACCCGCAGGCGCCGCAGCTCCCCGCGCGGCAGCGAATCCCCGAGCACTATCAGCGAGCGCACCCGCCGTGCCTGCTGCACGCGCAGCACGACCAGGAAAGGCAGCACCGCGCTGTCGGCGCGCAGCCGCACCGGCTGCGGCGCGCCGTCGCCGTGCAACCACCACGCTTCACCGCGAAACTCGAGCCGGGTGCCGCCGCGGCGCTCCAGCGCACCGTGCGCGCGCCAGTGCCGCGCGAGGCTTGCCAGCAACAGGGTGGCCAGCGCCAGCATGAGAGCGGACGGCAGGGCGGTAGCGACGAGCCCGGCGAGGGCCGCCAGGTGCAGCACGCACAGCGCGTACAGGAGGCGCCTAGACGGCGCCAGGTGGAAGCTCTGGCCGGGGCATTCCATTGCCCAGCACCCTCGCAATGATGACTTTCAGTTCAGGATCGTCCGGTTCGCCGCGATGCACGATCCACGCGAACAGGTCGGCATCCTCGCACTCGAGCAGTGCGCGATAGCGACGCTGCATGTCCTCGCCGAGCCCGGGATAAACCTGCTCGGCGAAGGGCATCAGCACGAGGTCGAGTTCGAGCATGCCCCGCCGGCTGTGCCAGTAGACCCGCCTGTTTTCCGCCGCCTCGTCCATCGTGTATCCGCAACCGCTCGTAGCGCGGGCAGTGTGCGTTATTATTCGCCGCCTGTCAGCCACCGGCGCGCGCAGCCCGCGCTGCGCCGCCAGCGCCCAGGAGCGCATGCCGGAACCACGAAGCCATGAACACCGCCGCCATCCGCCTCGACGACTATGCCTTCCTGCAGGTCGAGGGCGCAAAGGCCCTGCCGTTCCTGCAGGGACAACTGACCTGCAACGTGCAGGATGCAGCACCCGCGGGCGTGCTTCCGGGCGCCTACTGCACGCCGAAGGGGCGCGTCATCGCCAGTTTCCTGCTGTGGGCTCGCAGCCCCGACTCCGTGCTGCTGCGCCTGCGTGCCGACATAGCCGACGACACCGCAACCGTGCTCGGCAGGTACGCCGCGCTGTCGCGCGTGCGCGTGGCACGCAGCGACATGGCATGCATCGGACTGCTGGGGACCGGACTGGAGACCGAGTTGCACACGCTGTTCCCGGATTGGCCCGCGCAGCCGCGCGCGCTCGGCGCCGCCGGCGCGTGGCGCCTGCTGCGCCGCGACGGCGAGCCTGCGCAGTTCGAGATCTGGGCGCCGCGCAGCGAGACCGGAGCGCTGTGGGAAAGTCTGGCCTCGCGCCTCCCGGTCGCCAACACGGAGCGTTGGCGCCTGGCACTGGTGCGCGCCGGTGCGGCCGAGATCCAGCACGCCACCGTGGACCAGTTCCTGCCGCAGATGCTCGGCTACGACACCAGCGGCGCCGTGAGTTTCCGCAAGGGCTGCTACACCGGCCAGGAGATCATCGCGCGCACCCATTACAAGGGCAGCGTGAAACGCCGCCTGCATCGCCTCGGCGGCGCCGGCCCGGCGTGCCCCGCGGTCGGCGACGAACTGCGGCACCGCGACGCCGACCGCGTCGTGGGCAGCGTGGTGGAGAGCGCGATGGACGGCGCGTCGCGTTTCGAACTGCTCGCCGTGCTGAGCGACGAAGCGCTCGACGGCGCGAACTGCCTGGCCGTCACTGCCCGTGGCGAAGCGCTCGAAGTGCTGCCGCTCGCCGAGCGCGCAAGCTGAGGCAGGACGGTTCAGTCTCCCGCGCCGTCCGGGCGCGCCACGGCCGCTTGCGCCGCGTCGCGACAGTCCAGCACATCGTCGAGCACCGTGGTCGCGAAGCAGCCCGCGGGAAGCCGGAAGGCGATCGCCAGCGTGGTGTCATCGATCCAGCCCCACGTCAGCTCGCGCGGCATCACGCGCAGCGCACGCCGCTCCTGCTCCAGGCCCGCGCGCTCCAGCCCGGTGGCGAGCTCCGCGTGTTCGGTCGCCACCGCGCGCTCCAGCCCGGCGATGCCAGAGCGCGTGGCGAGTTCTCCCCTGCCCCACAACGCGCCGCTCGGGTGCAGCTCGCCGCGCGCCACCCGCTCGCGCAGCGTTGCGTCGATCTCCCCGGCGACGAAGAAGCTGCCGCGCCCGTCGAGCATCAGCGCGTCGCCCGCGCGTGCCTCGCACCAGGAACCGTCCTGAACCCGGCGCGCCAGCAGCGCGTTGAACAGCTGCGAGCGCGCCGCCGAGAGCAGCAGCCCGCGCAGCTTGCGATCATCGACGCGCCGCTCACCGCGCATCCACGCCAG
>JAKJFB010000166.1 GCA_022705125.1 Pseudomonadota bacterium | reverse complement strand
CGCGGTGCCGGGTTCCTGCGCGGCGGTGTGGCGCTTGCCGCCGGCAGCGATGCGCCGTACGGGTCGACCGATCCGTGGGCCGCCATGCGCGCCGCCATCGGGCGTCGCACGCGCGCAGGCGTGCAGATGAATGCCGGCGAGTGCCTGGCACCGGCGCAGGCCATCGCGCTGTTCGCCGGGGATCTGCACCGGCCCGCGAGCGGCTTGCGTGAACTCGCCGTCGGCCAGCCCGCGGACTTGTGCCTGCTCGATGTGTCCTGGGAGGATCTGTGCGCCGATCCCGATGCGCGTCACGTGGCGCTCACGGTCTGCGCCGGGCGGATCGTCTACGCGGCGCCACGCCATGCATAGGGCAATCATCGCGAGCGTCGACGAGCTGCCGCAGGATCCGCAGTGGCTGGGATCCCGGCCCTGTCCCGTGATTGCCTACGGTGCGGGTGCAGCGAGCGCGTCAGCGGATGTGCTGGTGCCCGACCTCGCCGCGGCACGTGCCATCGAGAAGCGGGTGCTGGCCTGGCCCGTCGCAGCGATGACACTGGTGCAGGTGCTGCGCAGCACCGCACTGCTGCCCGCCGCGCAGGCGCTCGATGTTGAATCGATGGCCTTTGCGACCCTGCAGGGCGGCGAGGAATTCGCCGCCTGGCAGCGCAGCGCCAGGCGCGGTCCGCCGCCGCTGCCGGTGCAAGCGGGCGACCCGGTGTTGCTGAGCCGCGAGGGTGCCGTGATCGAGGCCGTGCTCAACCGTGCCGGCACGCGCAACGCCATCAGTGTCGAAATGCGCGACGCCTGGGTCGAGGCCCTGCAGCTGCTCGAGGCGGACGAGTCGGTCGAGGAACTGCGGTTCAGGGCGCTGGGCGCCTGCTTCAGCGTCGGCGGCGAACTGCACGAATTCGGGCTCGCTCCCGATCCGGCCACCGCACACTGGGTGCGCACGGTGCACAGCCCCGCGCGCCTGCTGGCCAGGCTGGGCACACGGGTGAGCTTTTTCGTGCACGGGGCATGCATCGGTTCGGGCATCGAACTGCCGGCATTCGCCGCGCGGCTTGTCGCGCACCCCGAAACCTTCTTCCAGCTGCCGGAACTCCAGATGGGGCTGATTCCCGGCGCGGGCGGCACGGTGAGCATTGCGCGGCGCATCGGGCGCCAGCGCACGGCGTGGATGGTCCTGACGGGCCGGCGGATCAGCGCGCGCACGGCCCTGGAGTGGGGGCTGGTCGATGCGCTTGTCGACGTGAGCTCAGCGCCACCGTGATGCGCGCATGCGCCGTTGCAGGCAAATTCCTTTTCCCGGACAGTCATTGGCGGGCGCTTTCGCGCCACTATGATGGCATCGATGCCGATTCCGCGTTGAATTCCCGGGGCACGCACGACAGGATCCGATCCACATGAAGACGACACTGATTCGCAACGCAACCATCTGGGACGGGAGCGGTGCCCGCGCCTTTGCCGGCGACCTGCTGATCGAGGGCAACCGCATCCGCTCCGTCACGCCCGGCGATGCGGAGGCCGGGGCGCGTGCCGACGTGCAGATCGACGCCGCCGGCAGGTTCCTGATGCCCGGCATGACGGAGGGCCATGCGCACCTGTCCTTCGATGGCGTCACGTGCACCGAGAACCTGATCACCCCGCCGCCCGAGGAGCACACGCTGCTGACGGCGCGCGTGGCGAAGACCCTGCTCGATCACGGTTTCACCAGTGCCTACGGGGCATCGGCCGCGAAGCTGCGTCTCGATGTCGCGGTGCGCAATGAAATCGACGCCGGGCGCCTGCCGGGGCCGCGTGTGCGTGCCGGCTCCCTCGAGATCACGGTGACCGGGGGGCTCGGGGACGAGAGCAAGCTGCACAATCCGCGCAACGGTCCGTCGATCGTCGTCGACGGCGCCGAGGAAATGCGCAAGGCCGTGCGCCTGTGCTGCCGCGAGGGCTGCGACAACATCAAGCTCGATGTGTCCGGCGACCCGTTCTATCCCGAGATACCCTCGCACGCCACGCCGATGTCGCTGGAGGAGGTCCGCATGGCGGTGGCAACGGCGCACAGCTTCGGCAAGAAGGTCAATGCCCACGCGCGCTCGATCGAGTCGATCCGGCACTGCCTGGTCGCCGGGGTCGACGTGATCTACCACGCCGAGTACAGCGACGAGGAAACGCTCGACATGCTCGAGGCGGCGAAGGATCGCATCTTCGTCGCGCCCACGATCAGCCTGTTCCATACCATGATGCACGAGGCGGAACCCTACCTGCCGCGTGCGGCCGCCGAGGCAATGGGGATCCCGGCTCTGATCGAGGAGTCGGTGAAGACGCATACCGCGCTGCGCAAGCGCGGCATCCGTCACCTGATCGGCGGCGACTACGGCTTTGCCTGGAGCATGCAGGGCACCAATGCCCGCGACCTGAAGTTCTTCATGGACTACTACGGCTACTCGGCGGCCGACGCGCTGGTCTGCGCCACGCGCAATGGCGGCCTCGCGATGCGCGCCCAGGGCGATCTCGGCACCCTGCGCCCGGGCATGCTTGCCGACATGCTGCTGGTGGACGGTGATCCACTGACGGACGTGACGATCCTGACGGACAGGCGCCGCCTGGCGATGGTCATGAAGGACGGTGAAATCAGCACCCTCCAGCCCGCGCTGCACGCGACGGGCTGAGAGGGGCGTCGCGCGCCGGGATCAGGAGCCGGGCGTGGCCGCCGCCGGCGCGAACCAGATCGGCGAGGACCACGCGCGTTCCTGTATCGCGGCGGGCTCCTGCGCCGCCGTGCCGAGTTTCACCGCGTCGTAGGTCGACCAGCGCGGCGTCGGGATTTCCAGCACGCGCACGTAGTAGAACGCCCGCGCCTGGGGCTGGAACTCCGGGTCCTGCCATACGGCGGAGAGCTCCGCCGCGCCGATGGTGTTGCGATACGTTGCCGTCTTCACGTCCACGGTCGAGCCCACCGCGGGCAGCTTGCCGCTCGCGGCATCGATGGCACGTTCGCCGGCCCAGGCGACGTCGAAGATCTTCTCCCGCGCCGTGCCATCGACATCCAGCCAGCCCTTGACGATCTGCACCCGGTCGAGATTCGCGCCGTCGGGATCCTTCGTTGCCAGCACCGCGAAGCGGGGTGCGCCGCGCGCGGCGGGAGCGGGCAGCTGCGAGCCCATCGGCACGCCGGAGGCATAGGCCTGCGCGACGAAATCCGGCGCCTGCACGAGCGCCGGCGCGAAATCCCAGCCGCCGAAAAAGCGCAGGCTGATGCGTGTGCCGGAGGTCGCGAAGGTCTCCTTGCGCCTGAGCGCGTCGTAGATCGCCTCGCGCGTGTTGGCATCGGCCCACACGGCGGCCAGCCCTGCCGCGCTGTAGGCGGTTTCGCGCCCGGCGGCCCGGGCCTCGGCGCTGCGCGCGATACGTCCCGCGCGCATCGCGGCCGTGCCGTCGAGCTGCGTCAGCTTGCCGTGGTAGTTGTCCTCCTCGATCGGCGGCGCGGAGTTGTGCGTGTCGCTGGAGCCGATCATGCCGAAGTCGTAGGGGTTCACGCCGAGGCTGGCGCCGAGCTCGAGCCCGGTCTTCAGCGCATCGCGCGCGTAGCTGCCCTCGGGTTTGGAGGCGCGCGGGATCTTCGCGCCCGACATGCGCGTGGTCCACATCTCGTAGTTGGCGAACTCGTCCTCGGTCGAGAGCAGCGGATGCGCCTCCGACTGGCCCTTGATCTGCACGATCTCGGCGACAGGCTCGTTGCGGCTGCGCTGGCGCGCCCACGCCGCATCGACCGGTCTGCCCGCGGAATCCGTGCGCGCCCACATCATGCCGTCGCTGGCATTCGAATTGTGCGGGATCGCCATGCCCTCGATACCCTGCGCGCGTTGCTCGTCGAGAAAGCGCCACAGGTCCTCGGGCTTGTCGGAATCGATGCGCGAGAAAGGCTTGGGGGGTACCGCGGAGCCGCGGAATATCACGTTGCGGTGCAGGTTGATCTCATCGGGCGTGCTGGTCCACTCGTAGCCGATCAGCGTGGTGAAGCGCCCCGGCTCGTTGTGGCGCTCCGCGGCGGCGATCACTTCGCGCCAGGCGGCCATGTTCACCTCCGGCAGGTCGAGCAGTTCGTCGAGGCTGCCGTCGTGCGAGGCGTCGTCGGAGATCTGCATCAGCGCCTTGAAAGCATCCGCCGGATCGGGGCTGGCGAAGAGCTTCGCCAGCGGATGCTGCGACAACGGGCTCGCGGGGTTGAGGAATTCGCGCATCGAGCCGAGGTACTCGGAGTGTTCAGTGACGGCGGCGAAATCGAGCGGGCGCTTCAGCTGCACGGTGAAGCCGGCGGCGTGCGCGATTGCCTCGCCCCTGGCGTAGCGGTAGGCGTCATCGGGCAGCGTGCGCGTGCCGGTGCTGAAGGCATCGGCCGACAGCGCGGTGTGGATGTGCAGATCGCCATAAAGCACCTGCCGTGCCGCGGGAGCGGCTGTGTTCGCCGCAGCGGCAGCGCCGGCCTCGGCGAGCAGCAGGGTTGCACAACTCAACAGCGCCAGCGGCAGTCGTCGCATCGTCACGTCCTCGTCGTGGTTCCAGATGCCGTCATGTTAACCGCGAGTCCGGCGTCCTCGACAGACCCGGTGCCGCCACGGCGTTGGGCGGCCCGTGTGTACGGGGCTATGATGCCGACTCGCCTGCCCGCAACAGAAGGAACCCGCGATGAACGACCCGGCTAACCTGGAGCTCGGCCTGATCGGCCTGGGCACGATGGGCATGAGCCTGCTGCTGAACATGGCCGATCACGGCCACGCGGTCGCGGGCTACCACCGCGACGCGGCCAGGCTGCAGAGGATCCGCGCCGCGGCGCTGCCCAACCTGCACGGCTTCGATGAGCTCGCTGGCTTCGTGCGTGCGCTGCGCCGCCCGCGCGTCGTGATGCTGCTGGTACCCGCGGGCGCGGCGGTCGATGCGGTGATCGCCGAGCTGCTGCCGCTGCTCGAGGCGGGCGATTTCATCGTCGATGCCGGCAACAGTTTCCACCGCGACACCACGCGCCGCGCGCACGAGCTGGAGTCCTGGGGCATCAGTTTCGTCGGCATGGGCGTCTCGGGCGGGGAGAGCGGTGCGCGCCACGGGCCCAGCATGATGCCGGGCGGTGGCGCGCACGCCTGGGAAAGGCTTCGTCCGGTGCTGGAGAGCGTGGCCGCGCGCGCCGACGGCGAGCCCTGCGTGGCCCCGATGGGCAAGGGCGCGGCCGGGCACTACGTGAAGATGATCCACAACGGCATCGAGTACGCGCTGATGCAGATGCTCGCCGAGTGCTACGACCTGATGCGCCGGCGCCTGGGCATGACGAACGCGGAAATGGCCGCCGAGTTCGCGCGCTGGAACGACGGGCGCCTGCAGGGCTTCCTGGTCGCGATAACGGTGACGGTGCTCGGCACGCCGGATCCGCTGGGCGCCGGCGAGCTGATCGACGCGGTCTCGGACCAGGCGCGCGCCAAGGGCACCGGCAAGTGGACCTCGCAGGAGGCCATGGACCTCGGCGTGCCGGTGCCGGCGATCGATGCGGCGGTGAGCGCGCGCGAGCTCTCGGCGCTGCGGGCCGAGCGCCTGCAGCTGGCGGCGCTGTACCCCGGCGCGCCGGCCGCGCGCGCCGATCGCGCGGCGGCGCTCGTCGAGCTGGAGGAGGCGTATTTCGCGGCGGCCTGGATCGCCTACGCGCAGGGCTTCGCGCAGATCGCGACGGCGTCACGGGAATACGGTTTCGGTACCGATCTGGCCACGGTGGCGCGCGTCTGGCGTGCCGGCTGCATCATCCGCGCGGCGATCCTCGCCCCGATCCACGCGGCCTTCGCCACCGATCCCGCGCTGCCGAACCTGCTGCTGGAACCCGCCGTGGCGGCGCTGCTGGCCCCCGCTGTCGCGGGCTTGCGCGCGACCGTGATCGATGGCGCGTCCTGTGGCGTGCCGCTGCCCGCGCTGTCCGCGGCGCTGGCGTATTTCGACGGCATGCGCAGCGCGCGGCTCCCGGCCAACCTGGTCCAGGCCCAGCGCGATCACTTCGGCGCGCACACCTACGAGCGACTGGACCGCGATGGCAGTTTCCACTCCGGGTGGGGGCGCGAGTGACGGCGCTCAGCGCACCGCTGCGACGGTGTCCCTGAAGGCGTGGTCGAGGTCGTCGAGCGCGTAGCCGAGCGCCTGGCGCGAGCGCGCGGGATCGATGTGGGCCGGCGCCGTCTGCACCGCGGTGAATTGGGGCAGGTCCAGTCCGCCTTCCTTGCCCTGCAGCCGGTGCGCCAGCTGCACGGCGCCGAAACCGAGCCGCACGAATGGCGTCGGCACGGTCACCACCCGGATCCTGCGGCCATCGGCGCGCGCCAGGCGCCCGAGCAGCTGCGCCCAGCTCAGGTTCTCCTGCCCGATCGGGTAACGCTCGCCCGCCTTGCCGCGCTCGATCGCCGCGGCTACTGCCTCGCCGGCCACGCTCGCCGAGATGCAGGCGCTGCCGCCCGCGCTGTAGTACACGACGGGGCTCAGGCGGATGTAACGGACCAGTGGCGTCCACAGCGGTTCCCAGCCGGGCACCGGTAGC
>JAKJFB010000165.1 GCA_022705125.1 Pseudomonadota bacterium | reverse complement strand
TCGGCGCCGCCCGAGGGCTCAGCGCTTGCCTATCAGGTCAAACACCTCGGCGTCTATCCGGGGCAGGCGATCTCGCTGCAACTGCACCACAAGCGTGCCGAGCACTGGGTCATCATCAAGGGCACGGCGACCATCACGCTGGGTGAGCGCGTGCAGGCCTACAAGGCCGGCGAGCATGTGCACATCCCGGTCGGCACCGTGCATCGCATCGCCAACGAAACTGACGACCCCGTTGAGTTCATCGAGGTGCAATCGGGCAGCTACCTCGGCGAGGACGACATCGTCCGCTTCGAGGACACCTACGGCCGCAGCACGGCTTGAGCGTCGGACCAGCCGCTGCCGCCCGGTACGCGAAGCGGCGCGTGTATAATGCGCGCCGCTTCACTTGTGCTGAAGTGTGCGGGGATGGCGGAATTGGTAGACGCACTGGATTTAGGTTCCAGCGCCGCAAGGCGTGAGAGTTCGAGTCTCTTTCCCCGCACCAGGGTTTTCAATCTGGCATTGCACGCGCGTGCTGCAGCGTTCCCGCAAGCGCGCTCGCGGCCAGGAAGTCCCCCTGCAGTAGGTGCAACTAAAACAGCGAGAATATGTGTTATGTAAACAAATACCCGACATGGCATCTCGGTGCGAAGAATTCGCCTTCCAGCCTTAGAATCCCGCCTGTCCTCCTTGCTCCTTCCTGCCTCCCACCCCTCGCGTTCCTCGCGATCCCATGCAAGCGCCCCTCGAATCCCACGTCACCCTCTTGGTCGTCGACGACGATCTCGTCGCGCAGGCGCGCATGAATGCCTACTTTTCAAAGGAAGGCTACCGCGTGCTGCTGGCCGGCGACGGCGAGTCCTTCTGGCGACAGCTCGCCCAGGGAGAGGTCGACCTCGTGCTGCTCGACATCAACCTGCCCGGTCAGGACGGCTTGTCGTTGGCGCGCGAGCTGCGCGCGCGCGACGCCTCGATCGGCATCATCCTCGTCACCAGCCGCAACGACGACGTCGACAAGATCGTCGGGCTCGAGGTGGGCGCCGACGACTACGTGACCAAGCCCTTCAACCCGCGCGAGCTGCTCGCCCGCGTCAAGAGCCTGCTGCGGCGCAGCGCGACGCGTCCGGCGGAGACGGCGGACAGCCTGCGCTTCGCGGGCTGGGTGCTGGAACTTTCGCGGCGCAGGCTGCGCGACCGCGCGGGGCAGGACGTGGCGCTGACGCGCGGCGAATTCGAAGTGCTCGCGCTGCTGGTGCGCCACCCCGGCGAGATCCTCGACCGCGATCGCCTCAGCCGCGCGGTGAGCGGGCACGACTGGTCGCCGCAGGACCGTTCGGTGGATGTGCTGGTGCGCCGCCTGCGCGCGAAGCTCGACGATCCGGCACGTACGGACTCGCTGATCGCAACGATCCGCGGCGAGGGCTATCGGCTGGCTGCCGACGTCGAGCCTGGCGGGGTCTGATCCGGCCTTTGCGCTTCGGCGTCGTCCGCCGCAGAACGCAAGGCGTCGAGCGCCTGCAGCGTGTACGACCAGGCCTCGCCCAGCTCGCCCGCGCGCGCGGCCAGGTCGCCGATCGCGCCCGCGCGCGGCGCGTCCCCCTTCGGGTCCGGTTTCAGCGCCTCCTCCAGCGCGCCCGCGCATTCCGCCAGCCGCCCTGCCCCCACGTTGCCCGCGGCGCCGCGCAGCTTGTGCGCGAGGCGTGCGCAGGCTTCGTGCTCGCCGGCGCGGGCGGCGGCGAGCAGCGCGTCGATCAGCGGCTGGCCCTGCGTGCGAAAGACGCCGACGATGTCGGCAACGGTCTCCTCGCCTAGCGCCTCCCGCTCCGCACGCAGGAAATCGGCGTCGATCCAGTCTGTCGCCTGCAGGACCTCAGCGACACCCGCCGTGCCTTGCGTGGGCGCTGCGGCCGCTGGCTCGGCAAGGAGATCGGCGAGCAGCGCGCGCAGGCGCTCGCGCGCGAAGGGCTTGGACAGGAAGGCGGCGAAGCCCGCTTCGAGCAGCGCATCGACCTCTCGGCGCGGGATGTGGGCCGACATCAGCACGGCCGGAGTGTGCGCGTGCGCCGGCAGCGCGCGCAGGCGGGCGAGCAGCTCGCGGCCGTCGCCGTCGGGCAGGTTCATGTCGATCAGGGCGAGGTCGATCGGGCGCGCCTGCAGCAGGCGCAGTGCGTTCTGGATGTCGGGCGCACACACCGCCTGCTGACCGAGGGCGTCGAGGAAGCGCTCGACCACCATGCGATTGACCTCGTCGTCCTCGACCACCAGCACGCGGTGGCCGGGGGGCAGCGCGGCCCGCTCCGGCTCCGTCGCGGCAGGCAAGGCCTCGACGGCCGCCGCTGCGGTCGCCGGGAGGGGGATCTCGAAACTCACCGTGGTGCCCTGCCCTGGCGCGCTCTTCAGCTCGATCGCGCCGCCCATGGCCTCGACGAGGCGGCGGCACACCGCCAGCCCGAGGCCGGTGCCGGCGTGGTGGCGGCCGCTGTCGCGCACCTGCACGAAGGGCTCGAAGACCTCCTGCTGGCGCGCGGGCTCGATGCCGATGCCGTGGTCCTCGACGGCGAAGTGTAGCTGGTCGGGTTGCGTACCGGCGCGCACGCGCACCGTCACCGCGCCCGCGTCGCTGAATTTGATCGCGTTGCCGACCAGGTTGAGCAGGATCTGGCTGAGCTTGCGGCGGTCGCCCTGCACCGCGTCGGGCAGCGCGGGATCGACCTCGGCGATCAGCGCGAGCCCGCGTACCGCGGCGCGCGTGCCCTGCACCGCGAAGACATCGTTCACCGTGTCGCGCAGGCTGAAGCTCGCCTTGTCGACCTGCACGCCGCCCGCTTCGATGCGGGCGAAGTCGAGCATGTCCTCGAGCAGCTCGAGCAGCAGCACGGCCGCGGCGCGCATCTGCGCCTGGTACTGCTTGCGCTCGGTGGTCGAGCTGGCGTCCTCGACGAGTTCGAGCAGACCGAGGATACCCGCGAGCGGGGTGCGCAGCTCGTGGCTGACGGTGCCGAGGAAGGCGGTCTTGGCGCGGTCGGCCTGCTCGGCGGCGTGACGGGCGCGAGCGTGGTCGGCGGTCTCGCGCGCGAGCGCGGCGTTGGCCTCGCGCAGCTGCGCGGTGCGCGCCAGCACCTGGTTCTCGAGCTCCTGCTGCTGCTGCCGAAGCTCTTCTGCGAAGCGGTCGCGCTCGATCGCGTTGGCGCGGAAGCGTTCGAGCGCGACCGCGAGCGAGGCCAGCTCGTCGTCGCCCGCGGTGTCGATCGCCACCTCGCGTCGGCCGGACGCGAGTGCGAGGGTGGCCTCTTCCAGCGCGCGCAGGCGCCCGAGCGTGTGACGCCGCAGCGCATGGACGGTGACGCCCAGGGTCACCAGCAGCAGCGCCGCGGCGATCACGCCGAAGGCGATCAGACCCGAGGTTGCGCTGCGTTCGGCGGCCGATCCGGCAGCGGCGAGGATGCGGCCGCCGCGGTGGATCAGCTCGCCGGCGAGGGCGTCGAGCTCGGTGGTGAGTTCGCCGACCACGCCCTGCAAGGTCTCCACCTGCGCGCGCAGGGCGATCTCGCGTGCGCGCAGTGCGAACGTACCCTCCTCGTCCAGCGCCGAGGCGAGCAATCGGAGCACCCGCTCGCCCTGCTCCCGCCCACCCGGGTCGGCGATATCCGCGAGCCGGCGCGCCAGCAGTGCGAGGTGCGCGGCGAACTCGACGCGTGCCGCCTGCAGCCGTGCGCCCGAGTCGAGTTCGTCGAGGCGGCCGATGAGAAAGCCGAGCGCATGCACGGTGAGGTTGAGTTCGTGCATGCGTTCGAGGCTATCGATGTCGAGATCGAGCACACGCTCGCGCGCAGCCTCGCGCTCGGCCAGGCTCGGCGCGCCCTGCCCGGGGTCGGGCTGCAGCAGGGTCGTGAGGGTGGACACGAGCTGCGCGGTGGCGTTATCCGCGTGGATGCGGGCAAGCTCGTCGAGCCCGTCGATCGCCGCGCGCAGGGTGTCGATGCGCTCGAGGCGGGCTGCACGCAGGCGCAGGCGTTGGTCGATCGCCGCGCTCATGCCTTCGAGGCCGGCGGCGAGGCGGTCGCCGGTCGCCTGCAGGCGCTCGCGCAGCTCCGCCTCGACGTGCGGCGAGCGCAGCGCCGCCAGGCGGTCGCGCACCAACGGCACGTCGACACCGAGCGCGGCGCGCAACTGATCGAGCTCGGCCGCCGAATCCGCCCGCAGCAGCCGCGGCGCAAGCGCCGCGAGGCGGGCGTTGGCGCGCACCGCCTCGTGCAGCGCGTCGGCGGCCGGCAGGGTGTCGCGCACGATCGCCTGCTGGCTGCTCACCACGCGCTGGAAGCTGACCCAGCCCACCACCGCCACCAGTACGGTGCCGAGCGCGGCGACGAGCAGCCCCAGCAGCAGGCGTTCGCGCAGGCCGAAGCGGCGTTCGTGGCGGGGTTTCACGTAAGATGGGGCGGTCACGGTCGGTGGGGAGCGGGTGTGCTTGCGCAGTGGTCGAAGGCGACGAGTCGATGGGTTTCATCTTACCGGCGCAGCGTCCGCCACGGTTTGCTCGGGCTTGCGCTGGGCGCGCTGCCGAGCTGCGCCGCGGCGCTGGCCGGTGCGCAGCCGGCAGCCGAGTGGCCGCTGCAACGCTGGGCAGGCGATCATCGCGCGGCAAACGGCGCGGCCGAGACCGGGCCGGACATCGTTCCGCCCTCCCCCACGCGTGGCTGGCGCCTGTGCGCGATCTACCCGCACCTGAAGGACAGCTACTGGCTGGCGGTGAATTTCGGCATGACCGAGGAGGCGCGCACGCTCGGTCTCGGCCTGGGCGTACGCGAGGCCGGCGGCTACGGGCAGCTCGCCCGCCAGCGCGAACGCGTGGCGGAGTGCCTGGAGGATGAGGCGGTCGATGCGCTGCTGATCGGCACCGTCAGCCGCGGCGGGCTCAACGACCTGCTCGCGCCGCAACTCGACCATCGGCTCGTGCTCGGGGTGGTGAACGACATCGACCCGCAGGTGGTGCACGCGCGCATCGCCGTGCCCTGGTACCAGCTCGGCTGGACGATCGGCCGCTGGCTGGCCGCACGCCATCCCGCGGGCGGTCCCCCCGCGCGGATCGCGTGGATTCCCGGACCGGCGGACGCGGACTGGGTGGGCTTCATCGACCGCGGTTTCCGCACGGGCATCGCGGGCAGCGCGGTGAACGTCGTCGCCGAGCGCCACGGTGACACGGGGCGCGCGATCCAGCGCCGGCTGGTGGAGGCTGTGCTCGACGAGCAGCCGCAGCTCGATTACCTGGTCGGCAACGCGCCCATGGCCGAGGCCGCGATCGCCGAGCTGCGCCGGCGCGGACGCGAGGGGGCGACGGCGATCGTGTCGTCCTACCTGACTCCGGCCGTCCATGGTGGCATCCTGCGCGGCCGCATCCTCGCGGCGGTGACGGATTTCCCGGTGCTGCAGGGGCGGCTGGCGGTGCGTCAGGCCTTGCGGGCGCTGGAGGGGCGGCCGATCGAGCCCTACCTCGGCCCGGCGGTCGAACTCGTGGACAAGAGCTCGCTGGGACGTTTCCCGGTGCAGTGGATGTTGCCGCCGGCGGGTTTCGTACCGGTGTATCAGATCGCACCGGCACTGCCCTGAGAAATCCCTTCTCCGCCTCCGGAAGCCGATGAATCCACCTGCCGATCCCCTTGCCCGCATCGCCCGATGGCTGCGCGAGGCCGACGGGCTGATCGTCGCCGCGGGCGCGGGCATGGGGGTGGATTCCGGGCTGCCGGATTTCCGCGGCCCCGAGGGCTTCTGGCGGGCCTATCCGGCGCTCGGCCGCGCCCACGTGCGCTTCGAGGAGATCGCCAATCCGGCTGCGTTCGAGCGCGATCCGGCGCTCGCCTGGGGGTTCTACGGGCACCGCCTGGCGCTCTACCGGCGCATCGTGCCGCACCGGGGCTTCGCGCTGCTGCAGGAGATCGCCGCGGGATTGCGCGGCGGCGCCTTCGTCTTTACCTCGAATGTGGATGGGCAGTTTCAGAAGGCCGGCTTTGCCGATGCGCGGATCATGGAGGTGCACGGCTCGATTCATCACCTGCAGTGCCAGCGCGGCTGCCGGGGCGCGGTGTGGTGCGCGGAGGGCTTCGAGCCGCAGGTGGACGAGGAAGCCTGCAGACTGCTCGGCGAGCCGCCGCGCTGCCCGCATTGCGGCGGCGTCGCGCGGCCCAACATCCTGATGTTCGGCGACTGGGCCTGGATTCCACGCCGCACCGAGGCGCAGGAGGCGGGGCTGGTCGCCTGGCTGGAGCACGTGCGCAGGCCCGTGGTGGTCGAGCTCGGCGCGGGCGAGAACGTGCCCACGGTGCGCCGCTTCGCCGAGTCGATCGGCGGACGGCTGGTGCGCATCAACCCGCAGGCGGAGCCGACGCTCCCGGCGGGCGCGATCCACCTGCGCTGCGGTGCACTCGAAGGCATTGCCACCGTCCATGCGGCCCTGGTCCGGCACCGCTGACCCGACGCCCGATTCGCGCCTTGCGGCGCTCCTTCTACATTAACCGGCACGGCTGCGGGCGTAACCGGCGATCAGCTGTCGACGTGCGTCGATCTCCGG
>JAKJFB010000164.1 GCA_022705125.1 Pseudomonadota bacterium | reverse complement strand
CTGATCATCGCGCGCAAGAACGACGAGATCACCAAGAAGCTGAACTCCGCGGTGTTCCCCGGCGGCCAGGGCGGCCCGCTGATGCACGTGATCGCGGCCAAGGCCGTGAGCTTCAAGGAAGCGCTGGAGCCGGAATTCAAGGTCTACCAGCAGCAGGTCGTGGACAACGCGCGCGCGATGGCGCGCACCTTCATCGAGCGCGGCATCGACATCGTCTCGGGCGGCACCGACAACCACCTGATGCTGGTGAACCTGATCGGCAAGCCCTACACCGGCGCCGATGCCGATGCGGCGCTCGGCGAGGCGAACATCACGGTGAACAAGAACGCCGTGCCGAACGACCCGCGCCCGCCGGCGGTGACCAGCGGCCTGCGCGTGGGCACGCCCGCGATCACCACGCGCGGCTTCGGCATCGACGAGACGGTGCAGCTCACGCACTGGATGTGCGACGTGCTGGCCTCGCTCGAGGACGGCAGCAGCGAGCGCGTGATCGCCGAGGTGCGCGCGAAGGTCCTCGACATCTGCAAGCGTTACCCCGTCTACGCCTGACCGCACTGTCCGGCTGAAGCCGGACCTGCGGGTGCCCCTTTTCCTGCGCGTGGGGCGGCGTGCTAGGCTGGTGCCGGTCGCGTTCACAACGGATCGTTCCACCATGAACAAGAACAATGGACAGCCGACGTTGCGCGCCGTTGCCGCGATCGCGGGACTTTGCCTGCTCGCCCTGCTTCCCCTGCACGGCGCGAGCGCCGCGACCAGGGAGGACGCGGCGCTGGACCGCCATCTGGCCCTCGAGGTCGAGACCTCGCCGGTGATGCTCGATGGCGAGGTGTTGTTTCGCGTCCGCGGCACCTCCCTGGTGCCGCCTGCCAAGCGCGCCGGCGCGATCGCCGAGCGCCTCAAGTGGCTCGCCGACAACGAGTCGATACCCGTCGACGCCCTGCACATCGAGTCCGATGCCGAGCTGTCGCGCATCCTCGCCGGTGAGCAGCTCATCATGGTGCTCGCCGACATCGACGCCGAGGGCGTGCCCCGCGACCGCCTGGCCGAACTCGTCATGTCGGACATGAGCAAGGCCGTGCAGGCCTACCGCGCCGCGCGCGCCCCGCGCGTGCTGCTGCAGCACACCGGCTATGTCGTGCTGGCGACACTGGCGGCCGCCGCGCTGCTGTACGGGCTGTTGCGGCTGCGACGCTGGACGCTGGCGCGGTTGCGCGGGCGCTTCGTCGCCGGCGGAGCGGATCTGAAGATCCAGTCGGTGCAGCTCGTGCAGTCGCGCCAGGTGTGGCTGGCGGTGCGCGGCCTGGTCAATGCCGCGATCACGGTGTCGGTGCTCGCGGTGATCTACCTGCACCTCAGCACGGTGCTGGGCCTGTATCCGTGGACGGCCCCGCTGGCCGATCAACTGTTTCAGCTTTTCCTGCAGCCGCTGCAGGTGATGGGCGGCGCCGTGCTGGCTTCGCTCCCCGATCTCGGCTTCATCGTGGTGCTCGTGGTGGTCGTGCGCTTCGTGCTGAAGGCACTGCAGCTCATGTTCCAGGGCATCGAGACCGGCGCGGTCAGCTTCGAGAACTTCGACCCCGAGTGGGCGCAGCCCACCTACAAGATCGTGCGCATCCTCGTGATCGCCTTCGCCGTGGTGGTCGCGTACCCGTACATACCGGGCTCCGGGTCGCAGGCCTTCAAGGGCGTGTCGCTGTTCCTGGGGGTGATATTTTCGCTGGGCTCCTCGTCCGTGATCTCGAACGTGATCGCCGGTTACACCATGACCTACCGTCGCGCCTTCCGCCTGGGCGATCGCATCGCCGTGGGCGAGATCACCGGCTTCGTGACCGAAACCTCGCTGTTGGTGACGCGCCTGCGCTCGTTCAAGAACGAAGAAGTGGTGTTGCCGAACTCGGAGATCCTCGGCAAGGCCGTCATCAACTACAGCGCGCTGGCACGCCGCGAAGGCCTGATCCTGCACACCACGGTGGGCATCGGCTACGAGACGCCGTGGCGCCAGGTCGAGGCAATGCTGCTGCTGGCGGCCGAGCGAACCGCCGGGCTCGAGCGCGAACCGCGCCCCTTCGTGCTGCAGAAGTCGCTGGGCGACTTCTGCGTCGTCTACGAGATCAATGCGACCACGCGGGACGCAACGCAGATCGGTCTGCTGTACTCCGCGCTGCACAGGAACATCCTCGACGTCTTCAACGAGTACGGCGTGCAGATCATGACGCCGGCCTACGAGGGCGATCCCGAGGTGCCGAAGCTGGTGCCGCGCGAGCAGTGGCACCTGGCGCCTGCCGCACCCGAACCCGCAGGTCCGACTCCAGTCGGACAATTGTCCGGATAAATCCTGACCCACGGGACCCGACTGTCCGGCTGGCGCCGGACCCACGGGCGGCACCACGAAGCTGCGCGGGTCGCTGCGCAGCCGCGCCGCGAGGCGCGGCAGCACCGGCGCCAGGCGGGCGAAACCGATACCGTGCGAGCGCATCGCTACCCACAGCGCGAGACCGAAGCTCACGGCCAGGTTGATGAAGCCGATCAGCACCACGCCGGCGCAGGCGCGCGCGAGCGTCCCCTCGGGCGGTGCGAAGCCCGTGGCGGCAAGCGCGTAGCCGAGGTTCGCCGAGGAGAACGCCACGTGACGGATGTCGAGCGGCAGGCCTAGCAGCAGGCCCGCCGCGGGCGTCAGGCCGAGCATCAGGCCGAAGAACAGGTTGCCGCCGAGTCCACCCGCATGCTCCGCCAGGTAGCGGCCGATGCGCGCGGCGCGCCGCCCGCCGAGCACGGCACCGAGCCAGCGCAGCTGCGCGATGCGCTCCTCGAGCCGCATCGAGGCCGCGCGGTTGTCGAGGTGGCCCGAGACCAGCCCGGTCAGGAACAGCCAGATGCCCGCGATCGCGGCATGCGCCACCAGCGGGCTGCGCACCGCATCGAGCTCGGCGAGCAGGCGCGTCGCCTTGGCCGCGGACACCGGTGGCGGCGCCTGTTGCGCCAGCGCCAATCCCACCAGCACCGCCACGGGCAGCGCCACCAGCACGTTGCCGGCGATCGCGGCGAGCTGGCTGCGCAGCGTCGCGGCCAGCAGGTCGACGATGCGCTCGGTGTCGCGCAGCCGCCCGCCGGCCTGGCTGATGGCCGCCGCGAGCGTGGCGGCCGTCATTGACGGCTGCTTGGTGGCGATCACGAAGTGCAGCATGTGGATCAGCGCGAAGCCGCCCGCGTAGATGCCGGCGTTCAGCCACGCCTGCGTGACGGGTGGCAGGTGCAGGGTGCTGGCCAGGATCTTCAGCAGCGCGAGCAGCGCGATCAGCAGGCCGGCACCGCCGGCGCGGCGCCACATCGCGATCCAGTCGGCGCGATCGGTCGCGATGTAGTGTTCCCCCGTGCGCGCGGCGTTGCCCGTGATGCGCAGCGCCACCAGCCCGAGCAGTTGCGCGGCGTGACGGCGCAGGCTGTTGCGCCGCAGCTCGCCGGCGAGCGCGGCGTGGAGAAAGTCGCCCAGGCTCGCGCTCAGCGCCGCCGGCGCATCGGGACGCGTCTGCAGCGTGAGCACTTCCAGCAGCAGCCGCAGGCGCTCCAGGTGCTGCGTGAGCCGCACGAGGATGAACGACAGGCGCATGCTGGTGCCGAAGGTCGCCGACGCCTGGCGCGCACGCTGCACCACCTCGGCGCACTGCTCCAGCAGCACGAAGACATGCCCGCCGTGATCGCGCTCCTCGTCGCCGAGCAGGGTGTTGCGAATACCCTCCACCACGCCGAGCAGCTCCGCGTTGAGCGCGATGAAGGGCGACTCCACCCCGGGCTCGAGCAGCCGCGGACACACCCGCGCGAGCTCCGGCTCGAGGCCCATGCCGCAGATGCGATGCGACAGCACCAGCGCCGCATCCAGCAGCTGGGCAATGAACTGCTGCAGCGCGTTGGCGTTCTCCGAGCCGCTGAGGCGCAGCAGCCGCCAGAAGGCATGCCGCTCGTCGTCGCTGATCGTGCCGATCCACGCGGCATCGCGGGCCGTGGGAAACAGCTCGCGAATGCCGGAGCGAAGATCGTCGCGGTCGCGCGGCTCGGGCAGCAGCTTGTGCCCGAGGATCCGCGCGGCCTCGCTGAAGAACCCGCTGTTGGGGAGCAGGCCCGAATCGCTGAAGAATGCCACCTGGCGCCGCGCGGCGAAGAAACCCAGCAGCGCCTCGCGCAGGGCGAGCTGCGTTGCCGGCTCCTGCTCCAGTTGCCGCAGCAGTTCCAGCCAGCGCACGCGCGATGCCGCCTCGCGCGAGTTGCGCGGACGCAGCGCCGCGGTGAGCGCGGCGAGCGCGGGCAGCGCATCGGCCCCGGGCTCCAGCGCGCGCACGGCCGCCAACGCCGTCGCGAGCGCCGCGGAGAACCCGTCAGTGCCCGCGGCCATCGTCACTTCAGAAATCGCGGCGCAGCTCCAGCTGCCACTGGCGGCCGCGATCGAAGGTGCCTTCCAGCGACTGGAACGCGGTGCCGTAGACGCCGGTCACCAGGTACTCCTCGTCGCCGAGGTTGCGCCCCGACAGCGCCACCGTCCACAGCCGCTGGCAGTCCTGCCAGCGCACGCTGGCGTCGATGAGGTCGTAGGAGTCCGTCTGCAGCAGCGGCGTGTTGTAGGCGTCGTTGTAGGTCGCGTCGCGGTAGCTCCAGTCGCCGCGCACGGTCACGAAGCCGAGCGATTCGAGGTCGAACTCCTTCGACACGCCCAGGCTCGCGGCGTACTCCGGCACGCGCTCGAACTCGTAGTCCTCGCCGATCAGCGTATTGGCGGTGTCGATCTCGTCGTAGCCCGGGTCGAGCCAGGTGGCGCTGGCGTCGATCAGCCAGCCCGCGCCCGGCGCGGCCTGCAGCTCGAGCTCGAGACCGTCGATGGTCGCCTTGCCGATGTTGCGCGTCACCGGCGCCACGCTGTCGAAGACCTGCACCTGCATGTCCTCGTATTCGGTGCGGAACGCCGCGCCGTTCAGGCGCAGCTGCCCGTCGAGCCCGCTCCACTTGAACCCGAGCTCCCACACGTCGACGAACTCGGGGTCGTAGGTCGGGATCAGGTCGATGTCGGGCGTGCCGGGCGGCGCGGTGTAGCCGGCCACGATCGGGGGGAACACGCGTTGCGTGAAGCCACCGGACTTGAAGCCCTCCGAGTAGCCCAGGTAGAGCATCAGGTCCTCGCGGGCGTCCCACGACAGGTTCGCCATCGGCGTGAACTCCGAGGTGTCGATGTCCTTCCACAGGTAGGGCAGCACGCGCTCGCCCGCCTGCAGGAAGGGCGCATCGAGCGCCGCCAGCGGGTTGCCCGGCGGCACCACCTGGCTGATGCCCGCGAAGTAGTTCTGGAAGATCACCTGGTCGGGGCGGAAGGACTTCTCCTCCTCGGTCTGGCGCGCGCCGAGCGTCAGGTGCAGCGTGCTCGTGATGTCGTACGTCGCCTGCGCGAAGGCTGCCCACGACTCGTTCTCGAAGTCGCCGCCGGAGCGGAAGTTCGAGACCGTGAAGTCGAGGATGTTGGTGTTCTCGCCTTCCTCGGTGAAGTAGTAGAGCCCCAGGATCCAGTTCAGCCGCTCGTGCGAGCCGAGCAGCTGCAGCTCCTGCGTGTACTGCTCCTGCCCGAGCTCGTCGTAGAACTGCGAGATGCGGTGCGGCGAGTCGTCGCCGTCGCGCGCGAACTCGGCGTCGAGATCGCGCCACGCGCTGATCGACTTCAGCGTGAGCGCGGGCGTCAGCTCGTAGCGCAGCGTGGCCGAGGCGCCGCGCAGGTCGGCCTCCGAGAAGGCCGGCGCCGTGCCCTGGTTCTTGCCGTCCTTGCCGATGTAGCGCGCGTCGTAGCAGTTGGGCGCCGCCGGGTTGTAGGTGACGCCGTTGCCGGCGGCATCGGTCGCGGCGCAGGGCACGCCCGGCGCGGTCGCGCCGAAGGTGACGTTGTGGATGAAGGCCATCGGCGGCGGCACCGAGGCCACCAGGCCCTGCAGCTGGCTGAGGTCCGTGAAGTCGATGCCGATCAGGCGCATCGGCTGGCCGTTCTCGCGATCGCGCGTGGCCTCGAAGGCGAGATCGGCCGCGAAGCGCTCGTTCGGATGCCACGCGAGCGCCGCGCGCCCGGTGGTGGTGTCGTCGTCGCCGAGGTCCACGCCGTCGGTGCGCTCGACGTAGCCGTCCTGGTTCAGGTCGGCCACCGAGAGCCGCGCGGCCAGCGTCTCGCCGAGCGGCAGGTGCACCGAGCCCTTCAGGCGCAGCAGGTCGTCGGTGCCGGTGGCGCCGCTGACGTAGCCGCCGAACTCGCCGCCCGGCTCCGGCTTCACGGTGGTGACCGAGATCGCGCCGCCGATGGTGTTGCGCCCGAACAGCGTGCCCTGCGGGCCGCGCAGCACCTCGACGCGCTCGATGTCGACCACGTCGAGGATCGCGCCCACGGAGCGCGCGACGTAGACGCCGTCGACGTAGAGGCCCACACCCGGATCCGTGGTCGGCAGGAACTCCTTCTGGCCCACGCCGCGCAGGTAGATCGCCGCCGAGTTCGAGGCGCCGCCGAAGCTCGGGTTGTTCTCCAGCGTCAGGCCCGGCACGAACTTCGCAGCATCGTCCAGCCGGCTCACGCCGCGGTAGGCGAGCGATGCGCCGGTGTAGGC
>JAKJFB010000163.1 GCA_022705125.1 Pseudomonadota bacterium | reverse complement strand
CACGGGCTGGGCCAGTTGCAGCAGCGCGCGCACCGCGACGGCGTACATCGCGTAGTCCTGGGTGCGCGAATCGCGGATCGCGGCAACCATGCGCCGCCAGCGCTCGATCGCCGGGGCGCGCGTCGCCTCCCAGTTCGCCACGCGCTCGTCGATGTCGTCGCCCTCGCCCGCGCCGCCCGCCACCACCGCCACGATGGCGCGCACCTGCCAGTCGAGCTCGTCGAGGAATGACTCGCGCGCCAGCGCCTGCCAGTGGTCCTCGACCTTAAGCGCCGTGATCTGCTTGCCGAACCAGTAGAAATCGAGCCGCTCGTTCAGCGCGAAGGCCACGCGCGCGACCTCCTCCACGGCCAGCCCGTGCGTGCGCGCGGCATCCGCCATGCCCAGCGCGCCGATCAGCATCGTCGAGCCGGCAAAGGCCGTCGCCAGCGCCGGCGGCAGGCCCGCCTGCAGCAATTCCTCGTGACGCCGCTCCCATGCCAGGCGCTGCTGGCCCGTCACGTAGTCGCACATGCGGTCGCGGATCGCCCGCACGGGAGCCGCGAAGGCCTCGACCTCGGCGCTCGCGTCGGTCACGCCGCGGCGGTTGTGCACGAACCAGCGCGCCGCCAGGCGCGTGAGCCGCTGCAGGTCCGCGAGCACCTCCAGCTGCAGGGCCGCCGGGACGATGTTGTCCAGCGCCTCTACCTCGCCCCACCAGCGATGCAGGTCGAGCACCTCGCGCGCCATCACGAAGGCACGCACGATGGCGGCCACCGGCGCGTTGGTGGACTGCTGCATGCGTTCGATGAAGGTGATGCCCATCAGGTCGACGATGTCATTGGCGAGTTGCGTCGCGATGATCTCCCGGCGCAGCGCGTGCTGCGGCAGGCGCTCGCGGTAGCGCTCACAGAGCCGCGCCGGGAAGGCGCGCTCGAGCGCGCGCGCGAAGTACGCCTCCTCGGGCACGTCGCAGGCGAGGATGTCGAGCTTGAGGCGACCCTTGACGTAGCACGAGAGCACGGCGAGCTCGGGGCGCGTGAGCCCTCGCCCCCCGAGGCGGCGCTCTTCCAGCGCCTCGTCCGCGGGCAGGAACTCCAGCGCGCGATCGAGCACGCCGGCCGCCTCGAGCGAGGCGATCACGGCGCGATGCTCGTTGATGCGCAGCGCCGCCTCGCGCTCGGCGAGGCTGATCGACTGCGCCTGGCGGTAGTTGTTTGCCAGCACGAGGCGCGCGACCTCGTCGGTCATCGTCGCCAGCAGCTCGTTGCGCTGCTTCAGCGTCAGGTCGCCGGCGCTGACGATCTGGTTCAGCAGGATCTTGATGTTGACCTCGTGGTCCGAGCAGTCGACGCCGGCGGAGTTGTCGATGAAGTCGGTGTTGCAGGCCCCGCCGCCACTGGCGAACTCCACGCGCGCGAGCTGCGTCATGCCGAGGTTGCCGCCCTCGGCGATCACGCGCGCGCGGATTCGCGCGCCGTCGATACGCACCGCGTCGTTGGCCTTGTCGCCGACGTCGGCGTGGCCCTCCCCGCTCGACTTGAAGTAGGTGCCGATACCGCCGTTGAACACCAGGTCCACGGGTGCGGCGAGGATCACCGAGACCAGCTCGGCGGGCGTCAGGCGCTCGGCCTCCGTGCCGAGCACGCGGCGCATCCCGGGCGTGAGCGCGATCGATTTCGCGCTGCGCGCGAACACGCCGCCGCCCGCCGATATCAGGCTTGCGTCGTAATCGGCCCAGCTCGAGCGCGGCAGCGCGAACAGGCGCTCGCGCTCGGCGAAGCTCGCCGCGGGATCGGGATCGGGGTCGACGAAGATATGCTGGTGGTTGAAGGCGGCGACCAGTTTGATCGCGCGCGAGCGCAGCATGCCGTTGCCGAACACATCGCCCGACATGTCGCCGATACCCACCACGCTGACCGGCTGCGCCTGCACGTCGATGCCGCGCTCGCGAAAGTGCCGCTGCACCGAGATCCACGCCCCGCGCGCCGTGATCGCCATCTTCTTGTGGTCGTAGCCCACGCTGCCGCCGGAGGCGAAGGCATCGCGCAGCCAGAAGCCGTAGCGCGCCGAGAGCTCGTTGGCGACGTCGGAGAACGAGGCCGTGCCCTTGTCGGCGGCGACCACCAGGTAGGGATCCGGCTCGTCGTGGCAGACCACCTGCGCCGGCGCGACGGTGGCGCCGTCGACGATGTTGTCGGTGAGGTCGAGCAGCCCCTGCACGAAGATCCGGTAACAGGCCACGCCCTCGGCCTGCACCGCCTCGCGGCCGGCGTCGGGGCGTAGTTGCCGCGGCACGAAGCCGCCCTTGGCGCCCACCGGCACGATCACCGCGTTCTTCACCTGCTGCGCCTTCACCAGCCCCAGCACCTCGGTGCGAAAGTCCTCCGGCCGGTCCGACCAGCGCAGCCCGCCGCGCGCGACCTTGCCGCCGCGCAGGTGCACGCCCGCCACGCGCGGCGAATACACCCAGATCTCGTATCTGGGCACCGGGCGCGGCAGGTTGGGCAGCGCGGCGCTGTCGAACTTGAACGAGAACCACTGCTTCGGCGCGCCCGTCTCGTCGTACTGGAACCAGTTGGTGCGCAGCGTGCCGCGGATCAGCGCCAGGTACGCGCGCAGCACGCGGTCCTCGTTGAGCTGCTCGACGCGCTCGAGATCCGCGAGAATGCCGGCCGCCAGCGCTTGCTCGGCCTCGCGGCGCGCGTCCATGTCCGCGCTGGCCGCCGGATCGAAGCGCGCGCGAAAGAGCTGCACCAGTGCGCGCGCGATGCCGAGGTGACGCCCCAGCGTCTCGGCGATGAACTCCTGCGAAAAGTTGTAGCGCACCTGCTTCATGTACTGCGCATAGGCGCGCAGGATCGCGACCTCGCGCCAGCCGAGACGCGTGCCCACGATCAGTCGGTTGAAGCCGTCGCTCTCGGCGCGCCCCGCGAGCACGCTGAGGAAAGCGTCCTCCACGGCCGGGGCCACCGCGGGCACGTCGATGTCCCCGGCCAGCGCGTAGGCGAGATTGAAATCGTGCACCCAGAACTCGCGCCGGTCGGCGCGCAACAGCCGGTAGGGGCGTTCGCCGAGCACCCGCATCCCGAGGTTCTCGAGCATCGGGATCACGTCGGAGAGTTCGACCGGGCGATCGGGGCTGTAGAGCCGGAAGTGGGTCAGCTTCTCCGATTCGCGCACGTTGCGGTACAGGTGCACGCCCAGCCCGCCGTCGCGCTCGAGCGCGTCGAAGCTGCGGATGTCGGCCACCGCCATCGGCGTGTCGTTGTCGTCGCGGTAGCCGGCGGGGAACGCCTGCGCGTAGAGCGCGAGGCGGCGCGCGCCCTCCTCCTCGCCGAATTCCTCGGCAAGTGCGGTGCCGAGCTGGTCCTGCCATTGCTGCGAGATGCGCACGATCAGCGCCTCTAGCTCCTCGGCGTCGTAGTCGGTGCGCGCGTTCGCGCCCAGGCGCATCACGAAGTAGGTGCGCACCAGCACCGATTCGGAGAAGAAGGTGGTGAACTCGGATTCCTCGGCCCCCAGCGCGTCCCTCAGCAGCGACTCGATCTTCTGCCTGAGCTCGGTGCGGTAGATGTCGCGCGGCCAGTACACCAGGCAGAAGGCGAAACGGTTGCGCCGGTCGGTGCGGATGAACAGGCGGATCTTGCGTCGCTCCTGGATCAGGAAGATGCGCATCGCGGTGTCGTAGAGCGTGGCGGTATCGCCCTGGAACAGCTCGTCGCGCGGCAGCACCTCGAGCACGCGCCTGAGCGTGCGCAGGCGGTGGCTGCTGGTGCTCGGGCGCGAGCGCTCGATCACCTCGGCGACCTTGCGCCGCACGATCGGGATCTCCGCGGGATCCATCGTGTAGACCACCGCGGTGAACAGTCCGAGGAAACAGTGCTGCGCGCTGATGCGCCCCCCGGCGTCGTAGCAGTTCACCGCGATGTAGTCCGGATAGGCAACGCGGTGCACGCGCGAGCGGCGCGAGGACTTGAAGAACACCAGCTGCGGGCCCTGCGCCGCAGGGTCGCGCTCCAGTTCCCCGATCTCCTGCTCCAGGAAGCCCGCCGCCGGCGTGTCGCGCTCGCGCTGCAGCCCGAGCTTCGCCTCGCCGCGGCTGGTGACGCGCGTCGCGCCGTCGCCGCGCTCGACCTCGAGCAGCTCGTAGCCGAGGAACGTGAAGTTGCCGTCCAGGAGCCACTCCAGCAGCGCGCGGTTCTCCTGCCACTCGGCCTCGGCAACCCCCTGCGAGCAAGCGGGCAGCGCGGCGACCAGCTCGCGCACGCGTGCGCACATGGGTTCGAAATCGTCGACGACCAGCGTGACCTCGGCGATCACCGCGGCGAGGCTCTGTTCGATCTCAGCCAGCAGCGCGGGGTCGCTGATGCGCGAGATCTCCAGGTACACCAGCGCCTCGCGCGTGCGCCGCTCGCCGTCCGGGGGCACCGTCGCGGGGTAGACGTGGCGCAGCGCGTGCGCCTCGTCGCGCTGCACCGTGAGATCCGAGCTCACCAGCATGTGGATCACGATGCCGCGGCGGTTGAGCTCCAGGCGCAGCGACTCGGACACGAAGGGAATACCGTGCGTCAGCACCAGCACCGCGGTGTGGCGCGAGCTCCAGCCGTGCTGCTCGAAGCGCGGGTTGAACAGGCTGATCTTCGGCGCCGCCGGATCGTGTTGCTGCAGGTATTGCCAGGCGTGCAGGATGGTCGCGCAGACATCGGCCGGGCGCCGGTCGCGGACGTCCTCGAAGTCCATGGCGCCGATGACCTCGGCGGCGAAGGCCTTGAGCACCGCTTGTTCGTCACCCGGCGCGCGCCGCTCGATCTCCTCGCCCAGGAAGCCCAGAAAACGCTCCCTGCTCCTGCTGTCGTTCATGCCTGCACCCGTTGTTCGAATAATGTCGCCGCGGTGGCGCGCCGCGCGTCGAAGGCGCCGCGGCCCTGGCGTTGCGCGGCGAGGATACTATGGAACCTCGCACCGCCGCACCGGTCGAAGCGGGGCGAAAGTTGCGCGTGGCAAGCGCCTTGCGGACATCGGCGCAGACTACAATCAGCGACTTGCTTGTGGGTCCGGCTTCAACCGGACTGATGTCCGGATAAATCCGGACCCACGGCCGGACCCACGAACCTCGGAGAACAGGACAACGTGAGCACACGCAGCGACACCATCGCCGGCCTTCGCGCCTGGCTGGCGCAACAGGTCATCGGGCAGCAGCACCTGGTCGACAGCCTGCTGATCGCGCTGCTCGCCGACGGCCACCTGCTGGTCGAGGGTGCGCCGGGGCTGGCGAAGACGCGCGCCATCCGCGAACTGGCGCGCGGCGTCGAGGGCGACTTCCACCGCATCCAGTTCACCCCCGACCTGCTGCCGGGCGACGTCACCGGTACCGATATCTACCGTCCCGAGGACGGGGGCTTTCGCTTCCAGCGCGGCCCGATCTTCCACAACCTCGTGCTCGCCGACGAGATCAACCGCGCGCCGGCCAAGGTGCAGTCGGCCCTGCTGGAGGCGATGGCCGAGCGCCAGGTCAGCGTGGGCAGCACCACCTACGCGCTGCCGGCGCTGTTCCTGGTGATGGCGACGCAGAACCCGATCGAGCAGGAAGGCACCTACCCGCTGCCCGAGGCGCAACTCGACCGCTTCCTGCTGCACGTGCGCGTGGGCTATCCGGATGCGCACGCCGAGCGCGAGATCCTGCGTCTCGCGCGGCGCGAGGCGGGCCAGGCGCCCGTGGCGCCACCGCCCGCCGTGAGCCAGCAGGACGTGTTCGCCGCGCGCGCCGAAATCCTCGCGCTGCACATGGCCGCGAGCGTCGAGGAATACATCATCCAGCTCGCGCTGGCCACGCGCGGCGGCGAGCCGCTCAGGCGCTGGCTCGACTACGGCGTGAGCCCGCGCGGCACCATCGCGCTCGATCGCGCCGCGCGCGCGCACGCCTGGCTGAAGGGCCGCGACTTCGTCGCGCCCGACGACGTGCAGGCCGTGGTGCACGATGCCTTCCGCCACCGCCTGATCCTCAACTTCGACGCCGAGGCGGCCGGCACCGGTCCGGACCAGGTCATCGACGAGCTGCTGACCGCGGTGCCGGTGGGCTGAGCGACCCGTCATGGCGCGGCGCAGGGAAGCCACCATCGCCCCGGCCACGGGGCCGTACTGCGAAATGCAGGACCTGCTCGGCCTGCGCGCGGCGGCCACGCGGCTGCAGCTGCAGCCACCGAGCCGCGCGCTCGGCGAGCTCGCCGGCACGCTGCGCAGCGCGCGGCGCGGGCGCGGCATCGAGTTCGAGGAGGTGCGCGCCTACGAGCCGGGCGACGACGTGCGCACCATCGACTGGCGCGTCACCGCGCGCACCGGCCGTACGCACACGCGCATCTTCCGCGAGGAGCGCGAGCGCCCGGTGTTCCTGCTGGTCGACCAGCGCCAGGGCATGTTCTTCGGCAGCCGCCGCACGCTGAAGTCGGTGCAGGCGGTGCATGCCGCGGCGCTGCTGGCGTGGGCGACGCTCGCCGGTGGCGATCGCATCGGCGGACTGGTGCTGGGCGAGCACGGGCACCACGAGGTGCGCCCGCAGCGCGACCGTCACGCCGCGCTCGCGCTGCTGCGCACCTGCCATGACTTCAACCGCCGCCTGGGCATCCCCGCGACCGCCATGGCAACACCGGCCAC
>JAKJFB010000162.1 GCA_022705125.1 Pseudomonadota bacterium | reverse complement strand
CTCCGCGATCGCGGCCAGCGCGTCGTGACGGAATTCAGCGGCCGAGTAGATCTGCGCCGGATCGCGGATATCGATCAGGCGGTGCGGGTAGCGCGCGAGCACGGCCGGCTCGGGCTTGGCGGTGCCGATGTCCATGCCGCGGTAGACCTGCGCCGAGTCGACGCTGATCAGCTCGCAATCCAGGTGGTCGGCGAGCGCCAGCGCCAGCGCGGTCTTGCCCGAGGCGGTAGGCCCCATCAGGCAGATGGCGAGCGGGCGCCGGCCGGCGCCGTCCACGGTCGTGCTCATCGACCGCGCAGGAACAGCCGGTCGAGCTCCGCCAGCGACTGCAGCGCCCAGGTCGGGCGGCCGTGGTTGCACTGGCCGCTGCGCTCGGTGCGCTCCATGTCGCGCAGCAGGCCGTTCATCTCGGTGATGCTGAGCTGGCGGTTGGCGCGCACCGAGCAATGGCAGGCCATGCCGGCGAGGATCTCGTCGGCATGCGCCCCGATGCGCGCGCTGCTGCCGTACTCCAGCAGGTCCGCGATCACGTCGCGCACCAGCGCGGCGATGTCCGCGCCCGCGAGCAGCACCGGTATCTGGCGCACCATCACCGCCTCCTCGCCGGCCCGCGCGAGCTCGAGCCCGAGCTCGGCCAGCGCCGGCGCGTGCTGCTCCACGCAATCGGCCTCGCGCCGGCTGACCGCGACCACCTGCGGCACCAGCAGCGGCTGAGCGGGCAGGCGCTCGCCCTGGGCGCGGGAGGTCTTCAGCCGCTCGTAGACGATGCGCTCGTGCGCCGCGTGCATATCGACGACCACCAGCCCGTCGCGGTTCTCGGCCAGGATGTAGATGCCTTTCAGCTGCGCGATCGCGTAGCCGAGCGGCGGCACGTCGCCGTCACTCTCCCCGGGGCCCCGGGCGGGCGCCGACGGGAGCGCCGCGGCACCGGTCGTGGCGCCGAGCGCGCGGTAGGCGGCCACGGTCTCCGCGAGCGCCGCCGCATCGGGGCGCTGCCACA
Source organism: Pseudomonadota bacterium (assembly GCA_022705125.1). The sequence continues at coordinate 5,638 of JAKJFB010000162.1, read as the reverse complement.
GCGCGTGCTGGGCGGCCGGCATCGCGACCGGCGCCGCGGCCGCGGCGGCCTCGATCGCCGCCGTTCGCGCCGGCGCCTCGGCAGCGCCCGGGCGCGCCTGCGCCAGCGCGCGGTGCAGGGTGTGGAACAGGAAGTCGTGCACCATCCGCGACTCGCGAAAGCGCACCTCGCTCTTGGTCGGATGCACGTTCACGTCGACCAGCGCCGGGTCGATCTCGAGGTAGAGCACGAAGGCCGGGTGGCGGTCGTGGTACATCACGTCACGGTAGGCCTGGCGCACCGCGTGCGAGACCAGGCGATCGCGCACCACGCGTCCGTTCACGAAGAAGTACTGCAGGTCGGCCTGGCTGCGCGAGAACGCCGGCTGCGCGACCCAGCCGCGCAGCAGCAGCCCGGAGGCCTCGACCTCGAGCGCGAGCGCGTTCTGCAGGAAGGGTGCCCCGCACAGCGTGGCGACGCGCTGTTCCTGCTCGGCCGGCGTGCCGCAGGCACGCAGCGCGAAGGTGGCTTTCTGGTTGTGGCGCAGCGTGAAGCCGGCGTCGAAGCGCCCCAGCGCCAGCCGGCGCACGACTTCCTCGCAGTGGCCGTACTCGGTGCGCTCGGCGCGCAGGAACTTGCGCCGGGCGGGCGTATTGAAGAACAGGTCGTGCACCTCGACCGTGGTGCCGCGCGGGTGCGCCGTGGGCGAGATGCGCGGCTCGCCGCTGGCGGCGAACTCCAGCCGGCTGCCGTGGGGTGCGTCCGCGGTGGCGGTGCTGATACCAAAGCGCGCGACCGAGGCGATGCTCGCCAGCGCCTCGCCGCGAAAACCGAGGCTGAGCACCTTCTCGAGATCGTCGAGCGTGCGGATCTTGCTGGTGGCGTGACGCGAGACGGTCAGCGGCAGGTCGTCGGCCGCGATACCCTCGCCATCGTCGCGGATGCGGATGAGCCGCATGCCGCCGTCCTCGAGATCGATCTCGACGCGGCTGGCACCGGCATCGAGGCTGTTCTCGACCAGTTCCTTGACCACGGACGCAGGCCGTTCCACGACCTCTCCGGCCGCGATCTGGTTGGCGAGCGTGTCACTGAGCTGCCGGATGCGCCCCATGCTGGAATCACCGCGCTGAGCGGAAGGGCGCGAAAGCGGATGATCAGGTCTGCGGGATCACGATGGTCTGTCCCGCCCGGATGTCGTTTCCACCGCCCAACCCGTTGGTCCTGACGATGTCGGCGACACTAACACGATAGCGTTCGGCGATTCCAGCCAGGGTGTCGCCACGCGAGATGATGTACTCCGAGGGGCGTGCGCCGGCACGCACGCTCATCGCGACCATCGTCTCGGGGGGCGGGCTGCTCATGAAGTAGTCGCTCACTCCGGCGAAGATCGCCGCGGCCATGTTGCGCTGGTAGCCGGCATTGCCCAGGCGCTCGGCCTCGAGCGGGTTCGAGATGAATCCGGTCTCGACCAGGATCGAGGGCATGTCCGGGGACTTCAGCACCGCGAAGCCGGCCTGCTCGACGCGCCTCTTGTGCAGGTGCGAGATGCGCCCCATCGAGTGCAGCACGCGCCCGCCCGCGCCGAGGCTGGCATCCATCGTGGCCGTCATCGACAGGTCGGTCAGCACGCTGGCGAGCACCTTGTCCTTGGCGCCGAGATCCACGCCGCCTATCAGGTCCGCACCGTTCTCGCGCTGGGCCAGGAAGGCGGCCGAAACGCTGGTCGCGCCACGCGGCGACAACGCGTAGACCGAGCTGCCGCGGGCGCGCGAGTGCGTGAAGGCGTCGGCGTGGATCGAGACGAACAGGTCGGCGCCGGACTCGCGCGCGATGTCGCGCCGCTTGAACAGCGGAATGAAGTAATCGCCCCTGCGTACCAGCATGGCGCGGTAGCCCGGCGTCGCGTTGACCTTCTTCTCGAGCTCCCGGGCGATCGCCAACACCACGTCCTTCTCGCGGATGCGACCCGGTCCGATGGCACCCGGATCCTCACCGCCGTGCCCGGCGTCGATCGCAACCAGGATGCTGCGACCCCGTAGCGGCTGTTTCGGCAACGGCGCGCGCACAACCGGGGCGGGCTCCTCGCTACGCGCCACCGGCTGCGGCTCGGGCTGGGCCGGCGATTGAACCTGAGCCTGCGCCTGGGGCTGTGGCGGCACGGGACTCGCGGCGGGCGCCCGCGCCACCGGCGGCGCGGGAGTCGTGGGCACCACGGGCGCCGGCGCCTGGCGCGGCACCGGGCCGAACAGGTCCACCACGAGGCGGTTGCCCTGGCCGCTGCTCGGGCCCAGCACGAAGCTCTTCTGTTTCACCTTGCCGTGCAGGTCGAGCACGATGCGCAGGCGATCGGCACCGTACTTGCCGCTACGGATGCGCTGCACCTGGGTGCTGCTGATGTCCACCGCGTGCAGCGCCGCGGCGAGCTCGCCGTTCTCGACGTCGATGACCAGACGCTCGGGGTCGTGCATTTCCGTGAGGCTGTGGCGCACCGGGCCGTTCACGTCGAACACCAGGCGCGTGTGATCCGTGCCCCGCCACAGGCGCAGGCCCTCGACCGCAACACCGGCGCCCGCCTGCAGGCTGCCCAGGGCGAACACCAGGGCGAGGCCGATGCGCACGCACACTGAGTTTCTTGGCCGTAAAGTCATGCGTCCCCGGATCCGCGGAATATGCCGATCCAAAATATAGCAACCGCTCAGGATTGCGCACGCCCATCGCCGGCGCCGAGCGAGGCAACTATTGCGGCACCGCGGCTGTTGCATGCACGCCAGCTCGCACGGCGCCCCGCGCCGGCGGGTTCCAGCCGGATCTCGAGATCCGGAGCCGGCAGGTGCCCCTCGCCGCGCTCCGGCCACTCGATCAGCAGGATCGCCCCGGGCTGCAGGTAATCGCGCACGCCGAGGAATTCGAGCTCCTCGGGATCCGCGAGCCGGTAGAGATCGAAATGGAAAACGGTGCGCCCCGCGATCGCATAGGGCTCGACCAGGGTGTAGGTGGGACTCTTCACCGAACCGGTGTGGCCGAGCGCGCGCAGCAGCCCGCGCGCGAGCGTGGTCTTGCCCGCGCCCAGGTCGCCATGCAGGTAGACCACCGCGCCGCTGGCGAGCGCGGCCGCCAGCCGCGCCCCGAAGCCGACCGTCGCGTCCTCGTCGCGCAGTTCGCAGGATTGGTCGGCGTTCATGCCCGGGCCTGCGCCGGCGCGAGGCAGTTCAACAGGCGCCGCAGCCACGGCACCAGGTCGGTGGCGAGCAGGCCGCGTTCGCCGTCGGCGGCCGCCGCGAGATCCGCGGCGCGCGCATGCAGGCAGACGCCCAGACGCGCGGCATCGCCGGGTGCGAGCCCCTGCGCCAGCAGCGCGCCGAGCACTCCGCTCAGCACGTCGCCCATACCACCGCTCGCCATGCCGGGATTGCCGTAGGGGCAGACGCCGAGGCGCCCGCCGGCCGCACCGCTCGCCACCAGGGTGCCGGCGCCCTTGAGCACCACCGCGCCCGGAAACAGCGCACGCAAGCCCTGCAGCGCCACGAAACGGTCGGCCTCGATCCCGGCGGCCGTCACGCCGAGCAGCCGCGCCGCCTCGCCGGGATGGGGCGTCACGACGCACTGCGCGCGCGGCAGCTCCGCGGGCACCTCGCCCTCGGCAATGGCGTTCAGCGCATCGGCGTCCAGCACCGCGGGCTTGCCGGTGGCGAGCGCGCGCACCAGCAGCTGCTGCGCCCAGGGCCCGCGACCCAGCCCCGGGCCGATCACCAGCACGCCGGCGCGCGCGAGCAGCGGCTCCAGCTCATGGCCGTGCTCCACGCCGTGCGCCATGATCTCGGGACGGCGCGCCAGCGTCGCGGCCACGTTGCCCGGCCAGGTGGCGAGCGACACCAGCCCCGCGCCGCAACGCGCGGCCGACTCCGCCGCCATCGCGGCGGCGCCCGCCATGCCGCGCCCGCCGCCGATCACCAGCACGTGCCCGAAACTCCCCTTGTGCGCAGCGCGCGCGCGCGGCGCCAGCGCCGCCAGCAGGTCCTCGAGCGACAGCAGCTCGGCCGCGGCTGGCACCGCGTCATAGGTTTGCGCCGGTACGCCGAGCGCATCGAAATGCAGCTCGCCGCAATGATCGCGCGCTGCCGCCGTGTACAGCCCGCGCTTGCGCCCGATGAATGTCACGGTGTGCGCGGCGCGCACCGCCACGCCGCGCACGCAACCGGTATCGCTGCACAGCCCCGAGGGAATGTCGACCGCCACGATGGGCAGCCCGCTGGCGTTCATCGCCGCGATGGCTTGCGCCTGCGCCTCGCGCACCGGCCCGCCGAGCCCGGTGCCGAGCAGCGCATCGACGATGACGCCCGCATCGAAACGCATCTGCGGCGTGAACGGACGCACCTCGACGCCCGCCGCGAGCGCGGCCTCCAGCGCGAGCCGCGCATCACCCGCGATGCGCGCCGGCTCGCCGAGCAGCGACACCGTCACCGCCAGGCCGCGTTCGCGCGCGAGCCGCGCCACGATGAAGCCGTCGCCGCCGTTGTTGCCGGCCCCGCAGACGACATGGACCGGCAGCACGCCGGGGTAACGCGCGCACGTGAGCTCGAACACCGCGCGCCCGGCGCGGCTCATCAGCACGATGCCCGGAATGCCCGCACCGTCGATCGCGGCGCGATCGAGCGCGCGCGTCTCCGCGGCGGTGTAGAGCGCGGGCTGCAGCTCGGCATCAGGCATCGCGAGGGCTCTCCGTTGGACCGGTTTTCATTGTACGCGATGCCTCCGTTATGCTGGCCGCGGGTCGGGCGGCACTCCCCTGACCCGATCGCTCCACGCTGCAGGGCGCTGCCGATGATCACGACCGATTCAGCCCGGGAAGACGCCACGGGCTCGCTGGCGGCGCTCGCCGTCGATATCCGCGCCTGGGCGCGCGAACTGGGCTTCCCCTCGCTCGGCATCTGCGGCACCGACCTGTCTCCCCACGACGAGCGCCTGCGGGAGTGGGTAGCGCAGGGCCTGCACGGCGAGCTCGACTACATGACGCGCCACGGGGCCAGGCGCTGGCGTCCCGAGGAGTTGCTGCCGGGGACGCTGCGCGTGATCTCGGTGCGCATGGACTACCACCGTGCCGACAGCGCCGAGCCTTCCGGCATCCTGAACGACGCCGAGCGCGCCTATGTCTCGCGCTACGCGCTGGGACGCGACTACCACAAGCTGATGCGCGCGCGGCTGGCGCGGCTGGCGGATCGCATCCTCGCCGCGCGCCCCGGCAGCGCGCAGCGCGTGTTCGTCGACAGCGCGCCGGTGCTGGAGCGCGGCGTGGCGCAGAAGGCCGGCCTCGGCTGGATCGGCAAGAACACCCTGGTGCTCAACCGCAAGGCCGGCAGCTGGTTCTTCCTCGGCGAACTCTTTGTCGATCTGCCGCTGCCGATCGACCCGCCCGCAAGCGCGCACTGCGGCAGCTGCATGCGCTGCATCGAGGTCTGCCCGACCCGGGCGATCGTCGCGCCGTATCGTCTCGATGCACGGCGCTGCATCAGCTATCTCACCATCGAGCACGCGGGCAGCATCGATGAAGAATTGCGCCCGCTGATCGGCAACCGCATCTTCGGCTGCGACGACTGCCAGCTGGTGTGCCCGTGGAACAAGTTCGCGCGCCGCACCGACGAGCCCGACTTCCGCGCCCGCA
>JAKJFB010000161.1:6316-6671 GCA_022705125.1 Pseudomonadota bacterium | reverse complement strand
TTCATCCGCGATCCGCGCAGGCAGTTCGTGCATCCCTTGAAGGGCTGGGAGCAGGGGCACTTCATCGTCGTCACGGACGGCCCCCAAGGCGAGGAAACGGTCCGGGCGGGCAACGGCAAGGCGGTGGTCGGCTTGCCTGCAGACGCTGCACCGCCGGCGCAGGGCCAGGTGATCGGCAAGCGTGTCGCCGCGGGGCTGCGCACCGCGGACGGCCCGGATGAACACGCCCTGTCGGCGGCGGCGTTCCGCGACTGGATCAGGAGCCGATGAGGCCGGGGAGAACAGCACGGTGAGGCAGCATGCACTGGTCATCGCGTTGGGCGCGGCGTTGTGCGCCCCGCCCGGCGCGGATGCT
>JAKJFB010000161.1:0-6306 GCA_022705125.1 Pseudomonadota bacterium | reverse complement strand
ATCGGGTTTCCCTACCACAACCCCGTCATCGACATGCAGGTCGATATCGCCGGCAGCAGCCCGTCCGGGACGCGCTGGAATGCCGCCTTTGCCGAGGCGGCGCGCAGATGGAACAGCGACGCCGGTGTTCGAATCGACGTGGTGAATCGCTATTCCGATCCGTGTGCCGGCGTTGTGCCGCTGACTGTCAACGATCCCCTGAACGGCGTGGCATTGCGCGACGATCTGTGCGGTTTCGCCTTCGACGAGGACACCCTCGCCGTCACGCTGCGCATGTTCCAGCTGTATTCCGAGGTCACGATGGTCGAGGCGGACATCGTGTTCAACGACAGCGTCGCCTGGGACGTGTACGACGGGCCGCTGCGCAGCGGGCGGCCGGATTTCCGGCGCGTCGCCACGCACGAGCTCGGCCATGTGCTCGGCCTGGAACACGAGGACGACTCGCCCGCGCTGATGAATTCCGCCATCTCGGGCATCTACGCGCCCAACGACGACGACCGCAACGGCGTGTCGGCGTTGTACGGATCGCTCGCCGCCGGCGACGGCAACATCGAGCTCATGATCGAGGAGCCGGCGCAGGGATCGACGGTCGCCGGCGTCGGCAACATCCGCGGCTGGGCGCTCGGGGATTCCAACATCCTGTCCGTCGAGCTCTACATCGATGGCAGGTTCATCGCCGACATTCCTCACGGCGGCACGCGCAACGACGTCAGGGACGCCTTCCCGGTGCGTCCCGGCTCGGCCGAGGCCGGCTACTCGATGGCCTTCGCCTGGAGCCTGCTGACGCCGGGAGTACACCAGCTACGCATTCGCGCGATCGATTTCGAGGGCCGCGCGGCCGAGGCCACCGGCAGCTTCACGGTCAATGCATTCGGCACCGAGTTCATCGGCGAACCGGAAAAGGTATCGGTCAACGGTGGTGTGGAGAAACTCGACGCGCGCACGATCCGCCTGAATGGCGTGCAGGCCGACGGCTTGCTCTACGACGTCAAGCTGCAGTGGCAGCCGGCGAGCCAGAAATTCGAGATCGTCGAGATCGAGCCGGCAGACTGAAGCCGCGGCGACGATTTCGGCGGGTTCAATTTTCGGCCTGCTCCGCCGCCAGCCACTCCTGGCGGCGCATCGCCTCGGCGCGCACATCCTCGATTTCCTTCAGCACCGCCTCGACGTCGGCAAGTTCGGTGGGTTGCGCGAACTCGCCGGTGAGCGGCGTGTCGGGCTCGAGCGTGCCGGCCTCGTAGTGGGCCCAGATCTCGTTGCCGTAATCGGTGCCGCGCAATTGCGGGGCGAACTGGCCGAGGTAATCGGCCAGGTTCGCGACGTCGCGCTCCAGCATGCGCTTGGCGTGGTTGTTGCGCGCGGCATCCACGGCCTGCGGCAGGTCGATGATCACGGGGCCATCGTCGTCGACCAGGATGTTGAACTCCGACAGGTCGCCGTGCACGATGCCGGCGCACAGCATGCGCACGACCTCCCCGATCAGCGTGTGGTGGAATGCCGCGGCCTGCTCCGGCGCGAGCTCCACCTCGGCCAGTCGCGGCGCCACATTGCCCTCGCCGTCGGCCACCAGCTCCATCAGCAGCACGCCGTCGAAGAAGCCGTAGGGCTTCGGCACGCGCACGCCGGCGGCAGCGAGCTTGTAGAGCGCGTCCACCTCGGCGCTCTGCCACGCCGATTCCTTTTCCTTGCGCCCGAAGCGCGAGCCCTTCTCCATGGCGCGGGCGCGCCGGCTGCTCTTAACGCGACGGCCTTCCTGGTACTCCACCGCCTGGCGGAAGCTGCGCTTGTCGGATTCCTTGTAGATCTTGGCGCAGCGGATTTCCCGGCCGCAGCGCACGAGGTAGACCGTGGCCTCCTTGCCGCTCTTGAGCTGGCGGATGACGTCGTCGACGAGTCCGTCCTCGATGAGGGGTTCGAGGGCGCGCGGAATCTTGATGGTGGCGATGGGCGTGGCTTCCGGAGTTGCGTGCGGCCAGCAGTATACGGACCCGCCCGCTTGGCGTACCCGTGAATATGGCCACCCGGCGCGCGGCGAAAATGCCGTTTCGCCACGCGCTCCGGGGCCGCGCGCCGGGCGCACGGGTGCGCAGGCTTCAGTATTCCCCCGGCAGATGACATGCTAGGCCACGCGCTCGCCACGGCGGCGCCGGCACACAAACCATCGCGAGGCAAGCCTCATGACGCACAAGCGCACGATCGTGGACCTGATCGGCAATACGCCGCTGTTGTATCTGCGGCAGGTGTCGGAACTGACCGGCTGCGACATCTACGGCAAGGCGGAGTTCCTCAATCCGGGCGGCTCGGTCAAGGACCGCACCGCGCTCGGCATCGTGCGCGACGCCGAGGCGCGCGGCGTGCTGCGCCCCGGCGGGGTCATCGTCGAGGGTACGGCGGGCAACACCGGCATCGGGCTCACGCTCGTGGCCAACGCGCTCGGTTACGAGAGCGTGATCGTGATGCCGCAGAGCGCCAGCCAGCAAAAGATCGACCAGCTGGAAATGCTCGGCGCTGAGCTCATCCTGGTGCCCGCCTGCCCCTACAGCAGCCCGGGGCATTACATCCATGTCGCCGAGCGCGTGGCCGAGGGGCGCAGCCACCAGGAAGCCCACGGTGCGGTCTGGGCGCGGCAGTTCGACAACCCGGCCAATGCACGCGTGCACTTTGACACCACCGGCACAGAAATCTGGGCGCAGACCGAGGGCAAGGTCGATGCCTTCATCTGCGCCGTGGGAACCGGCGGCACGCTCGCGGGCGTGGCGGCGGCACTGCGCGAACGCAATCCCGCCGTGAAGATCGGCATCGCGGATCCTCACGGTTCCGCTCTCTACAGCTATTTCACGAAGGGCGAACTCGCCGCGCACGGCGAATCCATCGCCGAGGGCGTGGGTGTGAGCTTCGTGCCCGGCAACCTGCAGGGCACCGCGGTGGATCTTGCCTTCGCGGTGGACGACGATACCGCGCTGCCGTTCGTCTACGGACTGCTGAAGCACGAGGGCGTCAGCGTCGGGCCGTCGTCCGGGATCAACATCGCGGGCGCGGTGGCGATGGCGCGCGAACTGGGTCCGGGCCACACCATCGTCACCATCCTCTGCGACTCCGGTAGCCGTTATCTCGATCAGCTCTACAACGCGGAGTTCCTGTGGAGCCGCAAACTGCCGGTGCCCGACTGGATCGTGGCCTGAGAGCCGCTCATCCGGCTGGCGGCAGCCCGAGCCCGCGCGCGAGCGCGGCACAACTGTCCGCCCACTGGCGCCGGCTGATCGCCGCGTCGGTGATCAGCGAGGAGCCGTGGAAGGTGCCGGGGTAGGCGTGCAACTCCACCGACACGCCGGCCTGCAACAGGCGCTGGGCGTAGTGCAGCCCCTCGTCGCGCAGCGGATCGAATTCCATCACGGTGACGCAGGCCGGCGGCAGGCCGGCGAGATCGCTTGCGCGCGCCGGTGCCGCGTGCGACGGCACGGCGGCGCTGCCGGGCGCCAGTTCGCCCAGGTAGTAGCGCCAGCTGAGTTCCGCTGCCGGCAGGTTCCACAGTGGCGTATCGGTGAAGGCGCGCATGCTCGGCGTCTGCAGGCGGTCATCGAGCTCCGGTATGCCGAGAAACTGGAAGCAGGGCTGCGGGCCGCCGCGGTCGCGGCGCAGCAGGCACAGTGCCGCCGCGAGCCCGCCGCCCGCGCTCTGGCCGAACACGCCGAGGCGCGCGACATCGATGCCGAGTTCAGCCGCGTTCGCGACGCTCCACAGGAAGGCCGCCTCGCAATCGTGCAGGCCGGCCGGGTAGGGGTGTTCCGGCGCGAGGCGATAGCCGACGGAGACGAGCACGATGCCGAGCGAGCTCGCGAGCGCGATGGCATTGCCGTGCTCGGTCTCGAGGCTGCCCACCACGAAACCGCCGCCGTGGATGTACAGCAGCCCCGCCACGGCGCCCTGCTGCGCGAGTGGCCGGTAGATGCGCACCGGCACGGGGCCGTCCGGTCCCTCGATCGTGCGGTTCTCGATGTGCACGGCGGAAGTATCGGGCGCCGGCATCTGCGCCGACATGGCCGTGATGGTGGCGCGCGCAACCGCGACGTCGGAGAAATCGAGCTGTGGCAGGAAGGGAACGGCGGGTGCGAGCTCGGGATCGAAGCGGTAACTCATGTGGCGGGTCCTTGGTTGGTGTCGGTCGATCAGGGATTGATGCGCCGGGCGCAGGCCCCACCGGCGCGCCGCCCGAAGAAGGTCGCCTCGCCGAGGCATGTGCCGCTCGAGTAGCCGCGCGCATCCTGCGCGATATTCCAGGCCGTGGCGCCGGCGGCATAAAGGCCCGGAATCGCGCTGCCGGAATCGTCGCGCACTTCGCCGTCGGCCGACACGCTGAGCCCGCCCAGCGAGAAGCCGCCGTATTTCGCGCGTCCCACCGACAGATCGAAGGCGGCCCAGGGGCCCTGGTCGAGCGGCTGCAGCCAGTCCTTGTACTTGTGGAACGCGGGATCCTCGCCGCGCGCGGCATGCGCGTTGTAGTCGGCCAGGGAGCGCACCAGCGAGCCGGCGGGCAGTTCGAGTCGCGCTTCCATTTCCGCGACCGTCTCGAAGCCGTCGACCAGGCGCTGCTCGAAGAAATCGTAGGGCGGGTAGCCGAAGGTGGCCGAGTCGAGGACCAGGTACACGATGCCCTGCGGCTGCTCGACGATGAAGCCGGCGCTGCGTCCGTGGTAGGAGTCCTCCGCCACGAAGCGCTCGCCCTGCGCGTTCACGAGGATGCCCTTGATCAGGCTCTCGGGCGGATAGAACGGCGAGGTCAGGAAGGCACGGTCCAGCCCGCAGGCAGCGGCGCCGGCCGACAGGCCGAGCAGGATGCCGGCGCCGTCGTCGCCGGGCGAACCCTGGCGGATCAGGTCACGCGGCATCCACGCCAGCTCGTGGGCGAACATGTCCTCGTTCATGATGTAGCCGCCGGCGGCCAGCACCACGCCGCCGCGCGCCGCGATATACAGCTCCGAGCCATCGCAGAGGGCCCGCACGCCGACGATGCGTCCGTCGTCGTCGGCGACCAGCTGCGTCACCCGCGTATCGAAGAGCGCCGCGACGCCGGCCTGCCGCGCCGCCTGCGCGAGCTGCTGCATCAGCAATCCGCCGCCGCCGTCCGGTCCGTCGAAGGCGACCTTGTGCCCGCGCGGCGCGGGTTGCGCCAGGTCGCGATAGGGCCAGACCTTCTCGTTGCCGCTCCAGATCAGGCATTCCCTGCCGGGCTGCATCGCGGCCTTGCCCGGGTAGTAGCTGCGGTCGAAGGGCACGCCGTGCGCCTCGAGCCAGTGGAAGTGCGCCACGCTGTGCTCGCAGTAGAGTCGCAGCTTCAGCGGATCCGGATCGGGCGTGAGCGCCTCCAGGTACTTGTACATTTCTTCCGGGGAATCGGCGAAGCCGCAGGTCTGCTGCACCGGCGTTCCACCGCCCAGATACAGGTGTCCGCCCGCGATGCCCGAGGTGCCGCCCGCGCCGCTCGTGCGTTCGAGCACCAGCACCGCGGCGCCGCTCTCGCGCGCCGCGATCGCCGCGCTGGCGCCGGCCGCGCCATAGCCGATCACCAGCACATCGGTGCTGCGCGTCCATTGCCGCACGTCGGCGGCACGCAGCAGTTCTGGCGCGTTGCCGCGCAGGCTCGCTCGGATTTCGCTCATCGGTTCTCCCGTTATCGTGATGTTCCGTTGCCGGCCGCCGGGCGGGCAGGCGGCCAAGGGTAACCAGCTTGGCGCGGGCATTTCAATGCGCGAAGCCCGCTGCATCGGCGAATTGCACGAGCGCGCGGTGTTGCGGCTTCGGCGATGACTGCCGGCGCATTGCGGCGCTGTACCGCAACGAGCAGACGCGCGCCCTGGCGGGCGCCGTGGGAAGTCGTGGAGGCGTTCATCCGCGCCATGGCCCCGCGCTGAGGCGCCTCATCCGATCGAACCATGACCTGCGGCTGAAATCCGGTTAGCATCCGCGGCTCTGCGAATGACGCGCTCGCGCGAGCGCCAGTGAAATGCCGGGGAAACGCATGACGGACAAGGCAGCGCAACGCCTGCTCTCGGGCAGGGCATGGGACGATTTTTGCGAACAGGTACGCCTGGCGGGCCACATGGTCGATCGCTTCGGCGACTCCGCCGACGCGCTCGACCGCGCTGAGTGGTATCGCTTCGTGACCCGGCTGATGCGCAACGGCTTCGAGCGTTTCATGGAGAACTGCGAGCCCGAGCGCCCGCGCCTGCGCGATGCGCCGTGGCGCCAGGGCATCAACTTCCAGTCGCCGGACCAGGACCACCTGCTCGCGGAGTTCGTCGACGGCAG
>JAKJFB010000160.1 GCA_022705125.1 Pseudomonadota bacterium | reverse complement strand
TTCGGCAAGCTCGGTGTCGATGCCGGCTGGTCTAGCGCGGAGGGCTCGTTCTTTCCCGATACCTACCAGTACAGCCGCGGCATGAGCGATGCGGATATCCTGCTCGCCTCGCACCGGGCGCTGCATGAGGTGCTCGCCGAGGAATGGGCTGGTCGCGACGCGGGCCTGCCGTACCGGAGCCCCTACGAGGCATTGATCATGGCCTCGCTGGTAGAGAAGGAAACCGGTGTGGCCGAGGAGCGGCAGGAGATAGCGGGCGTGTTCGTTCGCCGTCTGCAGAAAGGCATGCTGCTGCAGACGGATCCGGCCGTGATCTACGGCCTTGGCGAGAGTTTCGACGGCAACCTGACGCGCGAGCACCTGCGCGCGCCGGGCCCCTACAATACGTACCTGAATGCCGGCTTGCCACCGTCGCCGATCGCGCTGCCCGGACGCGCGGCCATCCACGCGGCACTGCATCCGGCGCCCGGATCGGCGCTGTTTTTCGTCGCGCGCGGCGACGGTTCGCACGAGTTCTCGGCAAGCCTCGAGGAACACAACCGGGCCGTGCGCAAGTTCCAGTTGCAGCGCCGTGGCACGCCATACCGCTCGCGACCCCAGGACTGAGAACGGCCGCGAGCCTCAATGGAGAAAGATCCTCGACATGGCTAGAGGCCGGTTCATCAGCGTCGAAGGCGGCGAAGGCGCGGGCAAGAGCACCAACATCGAGGGGGTCCGCGCGCGGCTGCACGCGGCGGGGCTGCGCGTGGTCGTGACGCGCGAGCCCGGCGGCACGCCGCTCGCTGAAGAGATCCGCCAGCTGTTGCTGGCGCCGCGCGAGGAAGGGGTATGCGAGGACACCGAGTTGCTGCTGGTGTTCGCCGCGCGGATGCAGCACGTGGAGCGCGTGATCAAGCCGGCGCTGGCGCGCGGCGACTGGGTGATCAGCGATCGCTTCACGGATGCGACCATCGCCTACCAGGGGGCGGGGCGGCGCATGGGAGTGGAGCGGATCCAGGCCCTGCGCCGGCTGTTGCTGGGTGATTTCGCGCCGGACCTCACGTTGCTGCTGGACGTGCCGGTGGACAGCGGCATGCAACGCCTTGCGGGTCGCGGTGCGCCGGACCGCTTCGAGATGGAAGGCCGGGAATTCTTCGACCGCGTGCGCGCCGCCTACCTGCAACTGGCCGCGGCGGAGCCCGCGCGGTTTCGGGTGATCGACGCCGCCGGGCCGCTGCCGGACGTCCAGGCCGCCGTCGCGCAGGCCCTCGAGGGCTTCCTCGCGCAGGACGCGACGCCGTGACCGGTTCCGCGCCAGCCCCTCTGCCCTGGCAGCGCAACGACTGGGAGCGACTGCGCGCGCGCATCGTCGATCAACGCCTGCATCACGCCGTGCTGCTCAGCGGGCCGGCGGGTATCGGCAAGCGCCTGCTGGGAGAGCTGCTGGCGCGCTCGATCCTGTGCCGCAACCCGGACCGCGGGCAGGCTTGCGGAGCGTGTCGCGACTGCCTGCTGGTCACGGCGGGCTCGCACCCGGATCTGCTGCGGATCGCGCCCGAGGAGCCGGGCAAGCAGATCCGCATCGAACAGATACGGGGCGAGTTCACCGACTTCGTGATGCGCACGCCGAGCGTGGCCCACGCCAAGGCGATCGTGATCGATCCGGCGGATGCCATGAACACGCACACCGCCAACTGCCTGCTGAAGAGCCTGGAGGAGCCGGCGCCGCGCACGCACATGCTGCTGCTGAGCGATGCCCCGGCGCGCCTGCTGCCCACGATCCGCTCGCGCTGCCAGCAGCTCAGGCTCATGCCGCCGGCGCCCGAGCAGGCGCTGCAGTGGTTGCAGTCGGCCGGTGGCGGCGCCGATGCCGCGGACCTGCTCGGTATCGCAGCGGGTTGTCCGCTGGGCGCGCTGCGCATTCGCGAGGCGGATGCCATCGGGGGCTTCGACCGCGCGGCCGACATGATGCGCCGCGCGGCATCACCCGGAGCCTGGATTCCTGAGCTGGTGAGCGGATGCGCCGACCTGGAGTTGCGCGAGCTGCTCGGCTGGGTGTTCCTGTTCCTGGCCGACCTGAGTCGCGCGCTGGCGCACGGCTCAGCCTCGGGGGCTCGCATCCAGCGGGCTGCCGCGGCCATCGACGAGCTGATGCCCCGTGTCGGCGCCGTGCACGCCGCGCGGATGCTGCAGCGCACCCTGGCGGCGCGTCGCGATGCGGCGTCGACGGCCAATCCGAACCGCCAGCTGCTGCTCGAGGCCTTGCTCATCGATTGGCAGCGAGGCTGTTGAGGCTGGCAAAATCCGGGTTGAGTCGCTACTCTTCTGCAAGTACCACCGGAGTGATTCCCCCAGCCCATGACCGCGCCGCAAGGAACCCGCAACGGCATCCTGTCCCTGACCATCAAGGACAAGGCGGTGCTGTATGCGGCGTACATGCCCTTCCTGCAGAACGGTGGCCTGTTCATCCCGACCAACAAGCCCTACCGCATCGGCGACGAAGTATTCATGCTGCTGAACCTGATGGACGAGCAGGAGAAGATTCCGGTGGCCGGCAAGGTGGTCTGGGTCACGCCCAAGCGCGCACAGGGCAACCGCGCCTCGGGCATTGGCGTGCAGTTCAACGGTCAGGACGACACGGCAAGCCGCAAGATCGAAACCTACCTTGCGGGCGCCCTGGAATCCGAACGTCCCACGCACACGATGTGAGAAGCGGCCTGCGGGCCGTCGGCGCATGCTCATAGACAGCCATTGTCATCTGGACTACCTCACGTCGCCCGACGTGGGCATGGACATCCACGCCATCCTGCAATCTGCCGCGGCCGCCGGGGTAGGGCGCATGCTCACGGTGGCGGTCGACCGCGAGAACCAGTTGCGCGTGCTCGCCCACGCGCAGGCGCACGAGCAGGTCTTTGCATCGGTCGGCATTCATCCCTCGTCCTGTGCCGCGGAGCCGGTCAGCGTCGCCGAGCTGCTCGCGCTCGCCGCGCAGCCCAAGGTGGTCGCGATCGGCGAAACCGGGCTCGATTACTACCATGGCGCGGAGCACGCCGAGCGCCAGCAGCAGAGCTTCGTCACGCATCTGCAGGCGGCGTCGCGGGCGGGGCTCCCGGTCATCGTGCATACGCGCGATGCGCGCGAGGACACGCTGCGGTTGCTCGCCGCACATGCCGATCCGGTGCACGCCGGCGTGATGCATTGCTTCACGGAAAGCCTGGAGATGGCCCGCGCGGCGATGGAGATGAACTTCATGATCTCGTTCTCCGGGATCATCACCTTCCGCAGCGCCGCGGCGTTGCGCGAGGTCGTTCGCGCCGTACCGCTCGATCGCATGCTGGTGGAAACCGACTCGCCCTACCTCGCGCCGGTGCCGCATCGCGGGCGCACCAACGAGCCGCGCCACGTGCTGCACGTCGCCGAAGCGGTGGCGGCGATCAAGGAGATTCCGCTCGAGGAAGTGGCTGCGGCGACCACGGCGAATTTCTACCGGTTGTTCCCGCGCGCGGTCGTGGCCTGAGGGCGCGCCGTGAGGCAGTTGCCGTTCGGGTTGGGGCTGGTGGAAGGCTTCTACGGCCGGCAATGGCGCGACGAGGACCGCATCGCCTGCCTGCGCTTCATCGCGGGCACCGGCTATCGCTACTACCTTTATGCACCCAAGGGCGATGCCGTACTGCGACGCCGCTGGCCCGAGCGCTGGGACGCCGCGGAGGAGCGACGCATGCGCGCGATCGCCGACTGTTGCGCCGAATCCGGACTCGACTGGGGGTTCGGGCTGAGTCCGCTCGGGCTGGTCGAGGATCCCTCGCCCGTGAACCTGCGGCGCCTGCGCGACAAGGTGCGTTACCTGGAGAGCTTCGGCGCACGCATCCAGTGCATCCTCTTCGATGACATGCCGCGCCACGTCCATGCGCTGGCCGCCTCGCAACTGGATATCGTCGCCGAGGTGATGTCCGTCAGCGAGGCCGGGCATGCGCTCGTCTGCCCCAGCTATTACTCGACCGACCCGGTGCTGGAACGCGTGTTCGGTGCGATGCCCGCCGATTACTGGGAAGAGCTCGGCGCCGGGCTGCCTCGCGAGATGGGTATATTCTGGACCGGCGACAGGGTTTGCGCCGAATCCCACGATGCGGCAGGTCTCGGCGAGATCGCGGCGCGTTTCGCGCGCAAGCCCGTGCTGTGGGACAACTACCCCGTCAACGACGGCGCCAGGGGATCGAACTTCCTGCGCATTGACGCTTTCCGCGGCCGCGGGAGCGAGCTCGCCGGGCTCACGCAGGCGCATTTCGTGAACCCGATGAACCAGTGCTGGCTGTCGCGGATCGCCTTGCAGTCGCTGGCGCTGCTCTACCAGCAGGGGCCCGCCTACGATGCAGACGCCGCTTTCGCGTATTGCCTGCGCGCGCAGTGCGAGGAGGCGCTGGCCGCGCAACTCGCCGCGGATCTCGATGCGCTGCAGCGCGAGGGGCTGAGTGCGCTGTCCGGGGCGCGTCTCGCGCAGATGCGCGCGCGCTATGCCGAATTTCACTCGCCGCTGGCGGAGGAAGTCCGCGACTGGCTCCACGGCGGCTACGCCTTCGATCCGGCCTGCCTCACCGATTGAGCGCCGACGCTGTCTTACGCAGCAGGTAGTGGCCGGCGAAGCCGGCGCGCTCCTATAATCGCCGCCATCCAATTACTGACCGACGGGGACATTCCATGCATCACCAGGGCAAGGCGATCACGCTGCGAGCGCTGGAATCCGGTATCGTCGAGCTGTGCTTCGACCGCGACGCGGATGCCGTCAACAAGTTCGACCAGCTGACTCTCGGCGAGCTCGGCGAGGCGCTGGGGCAGATCGCCGCGGACAGTGGCGTGCGGGGCGTGCTGATCACCAGCGCCAAGCCCGAGTACTTCATCGTCGGCGCCGATATCGGCGAGTTCGGCGCGCTGTTCCGCCAGGGCGAGGCCGCCCTGCTCGAGAACCTGGCCCGGGCGAACGCCATATTCAACGCACTGGAAGATCTTGCGGTACCGAGCGTCTGCGCCATCAACGGTACCGCGCTGGGCGGCGGGCTGGAGCTCTGCCTGGCCGCGGATGCGCGCGTGATGTCGCGCGGCGCCCGTGTCGGTCTGCCCGAGGTCAAGCTCGGGATCAATCCCGGCTTCGGCGGCACGGTGCGCCTGCCGCGCGTGATCGGCGTCGACAACGCGGTCGAGTGGATCTGCGGCGGCAGCGAGTACAAGGCCGAGGTCGCGCTGAAGGTGGGTGCGGTCGATGCGGTGGTCGAGCCGGCGCGCCTGCGAGAGGCCGCGCTGGACCTGCTGCGCCAGTGCATGGATGGCACGCTGGATTACGCGGCACGGCGTCGCGAGAAGACGCAACCGGTGCAACTCAATGACATCGAACGCATGATGGCCTTCATGACGGGCAAGAGCGTGGTGGCCGCGCAGGCGGGGCCGAACATGCCGGCGCCGGTGACGGCCGCCAAGTCGATGGAGAAATCCGTGGGCCTGTCGCGCGACGAGGCGCTCGAGGTGGAGGCGAAGTTCTTCGCGCGGCTCGCGCTCACCAACGAGGCGGACAGCCTGATCGGGCTGTTCCTGAACGAGCAGGCGGTTTCGAAGAAGGCGCGGGAGTGGGAGTCGGCCGGACGCAAGGTGACGCACGCGGCGGTTCTCGGAGCAGGCACCATGGGTGGCGGTGTGGCCTACCAGTCGGCGAGCTGCGGCGTGCCGATCGTGATGAAGGACATCGCCGAGAAGGGACTGGAGATCGGCATGCGTGAGGCCGGCAAATTGCTCTCGGGCCAGGTCAGCCGCGGGCGCATGACGCCAGAAGCCATGGCCGGCGTGCTGCGCACCATCCGTCCCGCGCTCGATTACAGCGGTTTCGGTGCAGTGGATTTCGTGGTCGAGGCGGTCGTCGAGAACGAGAACGTCAAGAAGCGCGTGCTCGCCGAGTGTGAAGCGGTGCTGGGCAGCGATGCCGTGCTCGCGAGCAACACCTCGACGATCTCGATCACGCGCCTTGCACAGGCCCTGGCGCGCCCGGCGAATTTCTGCGGCATGCACTTCTTCAACCCGGTGCACCGCATGCCCCTGGTCGAGGTGATCCGCGGCGAGCACAGTTCCGACGCCGCCATCGCCACCACGGTGGCTTACGCGCGACAGCTCAAGAAGACGCCGATCGTGGTGCGCGATTGCCCGGGCTTCCTGGTCAACCGTGTGCTGTTCCCGTATTTCGGCGCGTTCAACGCCTTGTTGCGCGATGGCGCGGACTTTCGCCAGGTCGATCGCGTGATGCAGAAATTCGGCTGGCCCATGGGGCCGGCGCACCTGCTGGACGTGGTCGGCATCGACGTGGCGCATCACGCCGCCGGCGTGATGGCCGAGGGCTTCCCCGAACGCATGCAGATCGGGTTCCGCACCGCGGTGGAACTGATGTTCGAGGCGGGGCGCTTCGGGCAGAAGACCGGGGCGGGTTTCTATCGTTACGAACAGGACAAGCGTGGCAAGCCGGTCAAGACGCCCGACCCCGAAGCGCAGGCGATGATCGCCGGCATCAGCGCCGCGCCGCGCGAGTTCGAGGAGCAGCAGATCGTCGAACGCATGATGGTGCCCATGTGCAACGAACTCGTGCGCTGCCTCGATGAGGACATCGTGGATTCGGCGGGCGAGGCCGACATGGCGCTGGTCATGGGCATCGGCTTCCCCGTGTTCCGCGGCGGTGCGCTGCGCTACATGGATCACATGGGCCTGGCGGAGTTCT